>JAKFUT010000009.1 GCA_021732565.1 Candidatus Obscuribacterales bacterium | reverse complement strand
TGGGCACGCCATCGTTCTGGTAAAGCCGTTTCGAATTATTGATCTCGTAAAATAATGCACCAACCTCGGAATTAAAGCGAGTCTTCAGTCTAAACGGGTGCCCATGTGAAATTTGGATGAGCTCCGCTGCGCCGCAGGCAGGGGAAATCATAAGCAGAACCTGAAAAATTAAAACCGTCGCTCTCATCTCTAGAAAACCCGGACTCTACCTGTTCCTTTGTGCCCGCCGAACTCACCCAATAAGCAGCGTAAAGGTAGTATTTCTTCGACACCTCAGGCGAACCGACCTGGATACCAATAGAGCGTGATTACGATCATTCGAGGCGCTCCATGTCCCGTCGTCCCCACGTGCTTCGTCAATGATATTTGTCTTTGTGACTATTTTGCGATTGGCTTGAAGTAAATTGGACCCTCACAGACGTCGAGGGACCGGGGAAATCTTCAAAACCGGCAAACTGCAAGCTCACCATTCGTCTTAGGTTGTTCACCACAACTGATTCAATATTTTTGCTGCAGTCTGTCAAAAAAGTAGTGAACAAAGTGTAGTTCATTCCAGGGAGAGCTGGCGCAACCAGCACAAGGAGACATGCGATGTATACAGGGTCGGAAACGGAAATTGAAGATGCTTCCCAATTTGAGGATGACGACTGCGACGCTAGCGAAAGTCTGAGAGATGAGGTCTTCGGAAGCCTAGACAGACAATGCGGCCGTAAAGAAAATACCGATGAGGACGAATTGGATGAACTCTTCTTTGTCGGACTCGATGACGAGAAAGACAGTGTCTCTGACGATACGGTAAAAGACTATGTTAAGTCCTTTGAGAATATGGAGAAGAATGGTGCAACAAACAAGGAGACAGTTGAATCATTCAAGAAAGCAGTGAAAGCCTTACAAGATTTCGACGAAAAGGCTATAGAGAAGGAACTCGAGCGCGGCGCAAAGGACGGAAAGGTACACAGTCTCTATGTGCTTATGCATCTGAAAGAAGTACTTGAGAAGAGCGGTTTCAAGAATATCTCGTTCCAATCTGATGCAAACAGCGGGTCGGTAGTCCTTAAGAACGACAAGACTGAAACTTACATTGAGATGCAGTACTCCCGAGAAAAGGGCAAGGAAGGAGCTTCCGTCAAGGTTCGCAAAAACTAAAAACTATTGCCACACTTGATCGAGCACCATAGTATTGCCGCGGTCCGGCCCGTGGATATCAGAGGACGAAGATTAGTCCGATGATAAAAGGCAGAGGTTTTCTGCCGCCGGAATGACTCGTCGCGGTCTGCATACCAGTGATGATTCAAATGAAAGCGCCATTTGATGAAATCACTCACGTAAACGCGGACGAGCAACATGGGATAACGACCCGCCCGGTTGGATAACGGGCGGGTCTGCATGCATGTAGAAATCTTTCGCGACAGGAAGTCATACCAACAAAACTAATAGAAGGACAACAAGCCCTCCCGCTTGTTATTCTCAGGGTTAGCATCACCGCCTTTGCTCTTAACGAGACTGGAGGCGAAAAGCTCAATCGAACCGACCCGATTGACCCTGGTTCTCAATCGTCATGGATTAAGTTCGGGAAGCCTCGCGCTGCTGGTCGCTGAAATAGGAGTTCCCGACAGGTGTGTTAATAGCCCTGTAGTCGCTTCATACAATCCGCTGCATCCGTCGGCTGATCAGCATAACGATGGACATAAGCGCCGGTAGCCGGAACGGATTCAATATTGCTCGATTCCCGATAATGTCCAATAGCTTCAGACTTCCGACCTAATGCTTCATAGCAGGCCCCGAGATAATAATCCACAGACTTGTAATAGTTTGCCGACAATTCTCCAGGCAGCACAGGTTTGAATTCAACCTGACCACGTTCACAAACGAGAAGATCATCCAGTGCCTGCTGAGATTTACCCATCTGAAGAAGAAGACGGGCACGAGCTAAACGGGCATCACCCGAGTTCGGATTGAGATTGAGAGCCTGATTGAAATCACTGAGAGCCTTTTCATAGTTTTGCATATCGACATGGCAAACACCTCGCTCACGATGCAGGGCTGATTGCGACGGATCTTGATTAATAGCCTTGTTGAGATCCCTGATCGCCAATCGCGGACACCCGATCAGTCCATAGAGATATGCTCTGCGATAAAGAGCTTCGGAATCGTGAGCATTGTACTGAAGTGATGCATTCACCGTATCCAAAAAATTCAGAAGCTGCTCCCCTGTTCCTGTGGCTTTTGCAGTTTGGCGCCACTGATTCAACGCAGGTGTTTCAAGCTCGCGATCGAGCGACCACTGTTCGGTGGGGGCAAATATGTTGCTACTTAACAGAGAATCCTCCGCCGCCATCGTTTCTTTGCAGCAGCCGACGAAGTTGCACATCGTAATACAGCAGAGGAGAAGAAAAAAGGATGAGTCTAAATTGCAAATGCGCATAACCTTCCCTCACAATGGAATGCCTCTGAATTGCTTACTCTCGCCATCCTATAGATGAGCAGTGGAGGAACAATGAAGAATATGGAGACACTATGGAGAAGCCAAGGAAGGCCTGCTGGCACAGTGAGAAGTGACGTTTACGAATTGCAACTTTTGTTGAGACAGGGCTTAGTATCTGTTCCGTTAGGCTGTAGTCTCGGTTCCACCGGTTTCGCCACCGGGTCGTTACAAAGGGTCGCCAGCTGAGATAGCCGGTCGACTGAAGCAGGCCTGATGCCATTCTCGCCGAGGATTATTTTTACAGCGACGAGTGTTGGAGGTTGTTGAAGACAATTAAGAGTAGCGGTGATCCATGTGCCCTGCTATGAATATCCGAATTATAGTTTGAGTCTCTCATTAACAAGGTACTGAAAATATCACGATGCACAAGAAATCTACTCTTCTCACGATTTGCTCGTCATTTTCGATGATCCTCACAACCGTAATGTTCACCCAATCGACACTGGCGGTCGAAAAGCCATGGCAGAAATTTTCATCCACCCCTTTAATTTTCAGTTATCCTCAAAATAGCTGGAAGAAGCCGGTGGCGAAGAAGGTCGACGCCGTGGCACTGGAAAACCCCGATGACAAGCCCGACGGAGTAGCACCGACTCATCAGGAACTGACAATCGATCCTGTTGGCTTGAAGATTTATCTGATACCAACCGCCGAGCAAAAACTCACTGCTGGCGAATTTAAGAAACGGTATCCAACTGTGGTGTCTGCTGCAGGCGAGTTGGGCAAAATCCTCAAGACCACAAAAGCTAGCGGAAATTCAACGCCTTCGCTTCCTTGGGAAGATGCATCAACACCATTTGAGGCAAAAAAATCTCAACTGAAATTCGCCAATGGAAAAGCAGTGCGATATATAGCAGAATATTTGATCGAGCCCGATGTCGTCGATAATGCTCGGCTTGTTTATACTGCACAAGGGCTAACTGATGACGGGAAGTGGTACATTTCTGTTGTCGCTCCTATAAAAACAAAATCACTGCCGGACAAGAGCGACATAAGTAAATGGCCTCAAGCGAGCTATAAGAAATTCTCCGACGGATTTAGCAACTATGGCCACAAGGTCGGGCAGAAGCTCGAAAAGCTGGCGTCCGCTAGTTTCACACCGGATCTTTCCACGCTGGATCGGTTGGTCCAAAGCATCTCCATCAAATAGATGACGCCGGGCGTGACGAAAGGGCAAGAAAACTCACTTCAGACCAGCGCGAGCGCAATAAGCTAACCTGAAAGTGAAATCCACAGGCTTCCGCAGATCCTTATCATAAATCTGCCGCCAGCAATAATGTCAAGAACATAAGCTTAAAGGAATATCAAATTCGCTCCAATTGTATTGAGTCTGTCTCATAATTGTCCTACGCTTGTAGGGCTCAAAGTTCGTAGCGCAGATAACATTCGAGCTTGAGAGCATTCCTGTCAGACTGACACAACCGGGGAGGGCGAAAAGAAAGCAGGATTGACTGCGGGACAGCCACTACCCGCGGTGAAGATTTATAAGCAGTTCTCTATTGTAATGTCATTCACTGACACATCGGTGCAGATCTTTTGCAGTTTCAACGCAGCCCAAAGGCGTGTGCACTGGAAGATAGCGGGGGAACTGAAGACACGGAGGTCAACCCAGTGAAGTCCGATTTCAGTCACGCCAACAGCACTAAGCTTAAGATAGCCAGTCTTGGGGATGTTCCTCTGGAAGAAATCAATGTTACCGCTCCCGATTTTGTGTCCGAAGTAACCGGTTCAACCACGTCAGCGCGAACACCACTCACCGGTGACCTCGGTGGCTCTTTCCACTCATTCACTGCCTCTCCCAAAACCAAACCACGGTTTGGCAGGCCAGCTATCATTGGCGCATGCATCGTTCTGGTAACAGCATCGCTAGCCTTTGCGGCCTATAAGCATTTTTCGAAACCCGCAGACGCAAAGTCTTCGGGGCCGCCTGCTGTCGTCACAGTCACCACGACCAAAGCTGTTTCTCGCATGGTAGACGACACAATCGCTGTAACAGGAACAGTTGCTGCATGGGACCCGTTGCACGTCGGAGCCGAAGTTAGTGGATTGCGAATTACGGCTGTCGACGCAGAAGAAGGCGATCATGTCAGCAAAGGGCAGATTCTTGCGAACTTAAATTCATCACTGCTACAGGCTCAGTTGCAGCAAGCACAAGCGCGATTACAATCGTGTGAGGCTAATTTGAGAAAGGCTATTCAGCCAAATCGTCCCGAAGAAATCACCGGCTTGAAGGCCGCACTGGCTCATGCCGAAGCAACCGTCGCACAAGAAGAGGCAAAGCGCTCGCAGGCTCGTGTTAACCTCGCGAATGTAGAACTGAATGCAACGCGTTACGCGGAATTAGCACGAATGGGAGCAACTAGCTCGCAAGATGCCGAAGCCAAGCAAGTTGCGGCAGAGACTGCTCGTGAGGAAATTCTGAACTGTGATGCAAGAACCCGAGCGGCAAAGTATATGATCGATCAAGCTCGTGAACGATTGTTGGCGGCACAACGAGGCGGCAGAAGCGAAGATGTGGACATTTCACGAGCAACCATTGCCGAAACGCGTGCCCAGATTCGCCACCTACAAGAACAGATAGCGCAGACCATCATACGTGCTCCCGACGATGGAGTGATCACACGTAGAGATGCACATATCGGTAATATTACGTCAACATCGACGCCACTTTTTCAAATGATCCGCCAGAACCGGCAGGAACTGAGAGCATCGGTTTCAGACCTTGATCTCACTAAGTTTAAGGCAGGGCAAGAAGTCCTTATCTGCAGCACGGAGAGCGACAACCATCTGATTAAGGGGCGTGTTCGTCTGATTATTCCACAAGTAGACCCCGTCACTCGTTTGGGCACAGTGCGAATCGATTTGCCTCCAGATGCAACACTCAGCCCCGGCATGTTTGTGCGCGGCAGCGTGAAACTAGGAACAAGAAATGCCGTTACTGTACCTGTAGAGGCTATGGTAACCCGCAACGGGGAATCTTGTATCTTCGTGCTTGGTGCAGAAAGTCGGGCTGTTTCGCGGCGCGTTAAGGCAGGAAGCAGAACTGAAAAATACGTGGAGATTCAGCAGGGAATTGCTCCAGATGAGCCAGTGATAGTGCAAGGGGCACGTTTTCTGGCCGACCGAGACATAGTAAAAGTAGCGCCCTGAAGCGCTGAGGTAAGCCTCGCGAGTTGCTGTCCGATTAGCTAATGTGTTGCTGGAGCCCGCCATGAATTGGAATATCTCCGGATGGTGCATAAGAAACCCCATCCCTCCCATTATTCTCTTTATGCTTCTTACAGTGGCGGGCGTGATCGCGCTGTTCAGTTTAGATATCGAAGAAGAACCCAATATTGATGTACCCTGGGTTTCGGTTACGGTCACGCAGAGCGGGGCCGCTCCAGTCGAGTTGGAGACCCAGGTTACAAAAAGAATCGAAGATGCAGTCGCTGGTGTCGCAAATGTGAAGCATGTGCGCTCTACGGTCCACACCGGCACATCCAATACCGACATTGAATTCGAGTTGGGAGCCAGCAGCGATAGAGCCACTAACGATGTTCGAGAAGCCGTAACTCGTATTAGACAGCAGCTTCCGCGCGGCATTGATGAACCGATTATTCAAAGGCAAGACTTTGTCGGCGACTCGGGCATTACATACACTGTTTCGTCAAATAAACTATCGCCGATGGAAGTGAGCTGGATCATCGACAACGATGTGTCCCGCGCTCTGATGGCCACACCAGGGGTTGGTCAAGTTTATCGATTTGGCGGTGTCGACAGACAAATATGCGTCGATCTTGACCCTGTGCGGCTGGAAGCCCTCGGCGTAACCGCCGACATGGTAAATTCACAGCTAAGAGCTTCCAATATAAATCTACCCGGAGGGCGAGGTGAAATTGGCAGGGCAGAGCAATCTATCCGCACTTTGGGCAGCACACCTTCCATTGAAGCCCTGAGAGCCTTGCGCATCATGCTGCCGGGCAATCGTTGGGTGGAATTGGGTTCTCTGGGCAAAGTGGAAGACGGCGTGTCGGAACAACGACATCTCTCCATGCTGAATGGAAAGCCCGTCGTCGGAATGGAAATCGTTCGCCGCCGGGGAAAGAACATCGTCAATGTCGAGAAAGACTCAGAGCGAGTAATCGAAGAACTGAAGAAGAGACTTCCACCCGACGTCGAATTTACTCGAGTATTTAGCGATGCGAAATATGTTCGTGAATCTTGCGAGGCCACCTTTGAATCACTGGTTCTCGGAGCACTTCTGGCGGTGGTGGTTATTTGGGCGTTCTTACGAAACGGTAGAGCTGCGTTGATATCGGCTCTGGCTATGCCATTATCCGTAATACCGACCTTCGCCTTCATGAAGCTGTCTACTTTCACCTTGAACGATATGTCGTTGTTGGGCTTGGCGCTAGTAATCGGCATTCTGGTGGATGACGCCATTGTAGAAATTGAAAACATCGTTCGACACATGAGCATGGGAAAGAGACCCTTTAGAGCCTCAATAGATGCTGCTGACGAAATTGGACTTGCGGTGGTGGCCACCACGATGGCGGCAGTGGTTGTGTTCGTGCCTGTTGCATTTATGGGCGGAATTCCCGGACAATTCTTCCGTCAATTCGGGTTGACTGTAGCAGTAGCTGTGTTTTGCTCCCTTCTAGTGGCTCGACTGGTCACTCCTGTAATGGCTGCGTATTGGCTCGGCAGACAAAAAGAACACGAACAAAAACAAAGCAAAAACGACTGGAATGACTTGTACGAAACGATCCTGACAGTATGTGTACGTCACCGGCTGACAACCTGCATCGTAGCTGCAGCAATTTTCGCCGGTAGTCTGTACCTCTTCAATGAACTGCCGAAGTCTCTCGTGTCTCATATTGACCGAGGTGAAACCAATATCAACATTGAGCTTCCGCCAGGTTCGCAGCTTGATCAAACTATTGAGACCGTACAAAAAGTCACAGCACAAGTCATGAAACGACCGGAGGTCACCACCGTATTTAGTACCGCTGGAAGAGGCGGTGAAATAAATCAAGGTAGAGTCCATATTGTACTGAAACCCCGAGGGGAGCGAAAAGTGACCCAGGACGAATTTGAAGACTCCCTTCGTCCCGCTTTAACAAATATTCCGGGCGCACGCCTGACCTTCGGAGGCGGGTGGGGATCCGGTAACATACAGGTGCTCTTAACCAGTTATGAGCCCGATGCATTAGATACAACGTCCAAAGAACTGACTCAACAGATGCGAACAATTCCACAGCTTACCGATATTCGGTCGAGCGCTGCGGCGATGAGCCCTGAAATTGTTGTAGTTCCCGATTTTGCACGAGCAGCTGAGCAGGGAATATCAGTGGAAGCGATCGCAAGAACAGCTCTTGTAGCTACGCTTGGAGATACAGATGCCAACAAACCGAAATTTGATCTCCATGACAGACAGATTCCGATTGTTGTAAGGCTAGATCCGACCTTTCGCCAAAGGTTATCAGTGGTGGGGAATTTGCGTGTGGCCGGCGCAGACGGAAGGATGGTGCCACTGCGCAGTGTGGCAGATGTTCATCTGGACAGCGGTTTGTTTAAGATTGAGCGGTATGATCGTGCCAGGCAGGCCTCCATTAATGCCAAATTCGGCTCATCGTTTACGCTGGGACAAGCGATGACAGCCATTCATAATCTGCCCGCGTTCAAGAACAGACCACCTTCTGTAAAGGATCATGCCGCGGGTGACGCTGAAATTCAGAGCGATATATTTGGCGGATTTGGCTACGCGATACTGTCGGGAGTATTGCTCATCTATGCAGTGCTAGTGCTTCTGTTTAGAGGTTTTCTGCAGCCTTTCACCATCATGATGTCGTTGCCGGTGTCGCTCGGCGGAGCGCTCATCGGTTTGCTCATGTTCGGAAAACCGATTGATATGTACGCTCTCATCGGAATTGTGATGTTAATGGGTCTAGTAACCAAAAATGCAATACTCCTTGTAGAGTATTGCCTGGGCTCAATGAAGACAGGGATGACCCGCGATGAGGCCATCTTTAGCGCAGGGCGCACAAGAATGCGACCAATTCTAATGACGACCACGGCGATGATCGCGGGAATGCTGCCAATAGCAATTGGACTTGGAGCCGGTGCTGAAGCCCGTGCTCCAATGGCGATCGCGGTGGTGGGCGGGTTATTTATGTCGACGTTGCTAACACTAGTGGTTGTGCCAGTGGTATTTACCTATATGTACGACTTGCAACAGATTATTCTTCGCCACCAGGGTGCACCCGACGACGACGAAACAGCTGAGTTACAAGTAGAGCCTCCACCGGCAGTGAGAGTGAGGTAACGCGAAAGCCTTCATTGCGAATTGGTGCGGTCAGAGTATTTTCTAGCCACACACCATCTACGGTCAATTCAGCTTGCCTCCAAGCCAGAATGAAGGCAACCAATTGGTTGTCTCATCCTGATCGCATAGATGTAGTATGCGTTGCTAGGTATTAGATTCTTGTGGCGCGTCCTCGGGCGATAAGCGCCAATACAAAAATCAAGATACCTGAGCCTATAATCGCGGGCAATACGGATACACCGCCGAGTGCTGGACCAAAGTGTCCAAAGATTGCGGTACCCATCCATGCCCCAATCACACCCACGACGGCAGCAGCTAAGAATCCACCTGGTATCGTGCCTGGTACTACCAAGTCGGCAATCCATGCGCAAACAGCGGCTACTACCATGAAAATGAGGAAACCTAAGATATCCATTTTCGAGAGTCCTCCTAACGTTGTGATAAAGAGAATCACAAACATTTGGGCGATGAGACCCAAGTTGAAGTTCCCGCATCATTGTCTGCACAGAAAAAGCTGACTTTTAGATTATCTATGTATGCTCCAATTATCATGTTAATTGGACTTCGGTTGAGCAATCGAGGCACCATCCCTTTATCTTTGATTTGCGCAATGATTCCGTTGGGCGGAACCCTCATTCCCCTGGAATGTCTTCCTTACTGAAGACAAAACCAGCCTGCAGTGTGGTACTTACGGATATTCGATTTGTTCGGTTGAGAGTTTCGTTTGGAAGACAGAAATTTGCAAGCACAAAAAAATGTCCTTAGATGCTCGCGAACTGTTCCTTTGATGCCGTAATACCACTAAACAGGATCTCGTGCCGAAAAACAACCACTCCAACGCGAGTGAAGAGGAGGCAATTCTATGTCACATGCAGTACTGGGATTAGCGAAGAGCTACGATCAGACGGTTCGGGTCGTGGATGACCTGAAAATTTTGGGTTTCTCAAAAGACGAGATTTCGCTTCTGTATCCCGACAAAGGAGGAATTCGAGATTTGGGTCATGAAAATTCCACCAAAGCTCCTGAGGGCATCGCCCTTGGTGCCGGTACCGGTGGTCTGATTGGCGGAGCATTAGGCTGGCTAGCTGGAATAGGCGTCATAACCATTCCCGGCATAGGCCCGTTCATTGCCGCTGGTCCGATATTGGCGGCATTGAGCGGAATAGCTCTCGGTAGCACCTTCGGCGGTGTCACTGGCGGGCTCATAGGCCTGGGAATTCCTGAGTATGAGGCGAAAATATACTCAGGAAAACTCGTCGGCGACAATGTCTTAATTGCGGTCACAACAGATGATAAGGATATGATTGATCGAGCCGAAAAGATCTTGAAGGAGAACGGTGCGACCGATATCAACAAACTCGCCGTTGATAACTTGCATCGAAAAGCATCTTGACCATTTTTGACGTGGAACGGAGAACACGTGGCCGGCAACACCAACCCTGCTAGCATCGCGGATGGTGCCGGCAGCATGAGAGGCGGCAACTGGAAAGATTGCCAATTGAGGACACTAAGATGAGTTACAGAACCAGGCGCCCGGGCGGTGGACCATTGCGTTTCGGCCAGGGCGACGACTTTCTTCTAGAACGAAATTCAACACCGGATCCTGATCCCGAACCAAAGCCGATTCCAGATCCGATACCGCCAGGACCCGATCCGCCAATACCGGATCCACCGATACCTGATCCTCCGATTCGCGAGCCCGGGCCGCCACTGCCTGAGCCAAGCCCGCTACCGGAGCCAGGTCCAAACAAGCCGCTCGAACCTCAGCCAGCTGAGCCAGGTCCATATCCGGTTTACTGGTAAAGTAGATTACGCGCACCAATACAGTTCGACATGCACTGCGCATAAAATGCACGGTCCAATCCCTCTTAGCGCCGCGCCGGGAGGGATTTTTTGTATGCAGTAATTTTATGGATCACCGTAGTTGAGTTCCTTTCAGTTTGGTCGTTTCTTCAGCGAATGAAAAAATCAGGCTTGTCTCTCGGGTCTTAACGACAATTCGGATCATGGTTGACATTGTCATTTTGTGTGTATAATGTCCGATGTCTCCCACTTGGATCATACTTCGTGGTTCTTCCAACAGCACTTCAACAAGTTTCCTTGCAGCGGCTTCATATGCAGGTCTGTCAAATGCGTTCGCGTCTCTGTTGTTGTAGCTGTTATCCATCCATGATGAATGTGTGTCCTGCAGGACACAAGCAATAGGCTTCTTTCAGACCAACCAAGATTCTTGCCGCGATGTTACAGCGCGCACTTGCATGTAAGCATTTCTTTGCCCACTGTTGATGTTTGCCACGCACAGAGCAAACGGTGCTGATGCCGCACGTTCACGGCGCGACAAGAAAGGAATCAATACAAGAAGAGACAGTATGCAGCTTGCATGGGCAAGCGCGAACAATCACTCAGGAGAAAAATAATGCCTAGACTATTCATAACCGGTGCAACTGGTTACATTGGCTCGTCTGTTGCACGGGCGTTCAAGAAAAACGGTTACGATGTTCATGCACTGGCCCGTACAGGCGAAGCAGAAGAAAAACTCAAGAAACAAGGCTACGTGCCGGTGCCAGGGCAACTCAACAAACAAGATGTGCTCCAGAAAGAAGCAGCAAATGCTGATGTTGTTGTGCACGCAGCCGCAGACTATGAATCGGATGTGAATCAACAGGACAAACGGGCCGTAGATGCCATCATTGATGGACTAAAGGGCTCCAACAAGCCGTTTATCTACACTAGTGGTGTTTGGGTACTGGGTAATACATCTACCGACGCCACGGAAGAAACTCGCGAAAACCCGATTGCTCTGGTGGCATGGAGAGTTGAGCGAGAACGAGAAGTGCGCGAATCTGCAAAGCAAGGCATAAGAGCGATTGTCTTAAGACCGGGAATTGTTTACGGAGAGCGTGGTGGCATCGTCGAACAGCTCATTGAAATTGCTCATCGTGACCGGATTGCCCACCACATTAATGAGGGGGATAACCATTGGCCGGTGGTCCACGTAGAAGATCTTGCCGAACTGTACGTCATTGCTGCACAAAAAGCGACGCCAGGTTCGCTATACCACGCGGCTAACCAGACGCACATCACAGTGCGGGACGTGTCTGAAAATATTGCCCGCGCTATAGGAGCAGCCGGTAAGGTTGCTTCATGGCCGATCGTTGAAGCACGAAGAATACTGGGCGCATTTGCAGACGGACTAGTGCTCGATCAAAAAATAGATTCAAGCAAAGCAAGAAAAGAACTGGGCTGGCTTCCCACACGCCAGTCCATCAACGAGGAAATTGCCATATCCGCTTCTCGGTCTGCGGTTAGTGGTCCGCGTAAGTGATGGCATGTAAGTGATTCACGTTGCAATGAATTTTGGTAAAACCGAAGGTGCATTGCGAAGAACACAGAAGTAAGCGAGCCGGTCGAGTTTGTTTTTACACAGTCTCGGCCGGCTCTCATTTTGAACAGGGCTACTTAGCGCAACGGTTTAGAACAATCCGAATCGAATGACTGGCGAGTCAAAATCAACTAAATGATTTCTACCGCCGTCTATAAGTACCGGCATCGTTACGCCCCGGTCAATTACAGAAGGCAGAGAATACGTGTTGTCGATCAAAACAGGCGCTGTGAGATCACGCTCAAGCAGAACCGGCGATGAGATTTGGTTGTCTATCACAGTTGTTCCTGTTGCGCATGGATCACATGACAATGGAGACGATACGGTAAAGGAACTGGTGTGAAGGTTATCACATGCGTTACTTACTGGAGCAAGGAACGCGCCCAGCATAGCCGCAGCGAGTCCAGCCAATACTACTTTGTTCATTTGAGACTCTCCTGTACATTTTGTTGTTGTAACTGAGTTGGTGCTCTGCGAAACTCGACGAGCCAGTTTGACTGTAGTTCCCTTCTTCATTTCCCCTCGCCAAGTTCCAGAGCATGAGTGATTTGTGCGGCACTTGTGCACCACCGGAAAAGTCCGTTTGGAGCCATTTTTCAGTACCGACATTTGTGCGGAAGGTTTAGCGTAGCGATCTAATTCGCAACCGCGTCTGATCGAACCAGCGTAAATGCCTGCATTGAGTCGCATTTGGCATTTGTTCGATTTTCAATTCAATTTGTTTTGATGTAACAAACACGTCAATTTACGACAGCCAAAGTCTATCATCAGCAGCCAGTGCTGCCCCTAAGCTCATCCCCGGGCTGATGGCAAACACATTTTGATTACATTCAATTTGGCCACACCATATATGGTTCCATCGTTATGGATGAGTTCGGTCAACTTTGAATAGTTATCCCTTGAATGAGGTAATGGTGCGGCGCAGGCCGATTATGGCGCAAGGTCGAAAATACAAAACACCAGGCGTTGACGACTAGCCCCCCCGTGGTATATTGGCTGGACATTGAGGGATCAGCTTCAGCAGGAGAATATTCAATGTTTCCTTTGTCGGACGACAATTCTGATCGCCGCATTACTCCCTATGTCAATTACATGATCGTTCTAGCCAACATCGCCGTTTTCGTGCTGTTGCAGCAGCTCGGATCAAACGAGCAATTCGATCATGCGTTTTCCGCAGTGCCAAAAGAAATTCTCACAGGGCAAGATTTTATAGGGTCTGTACCGATTAGCGATGCCAGTGGCAGAGTTATTGGCACCATTCATCTGGAACAGACTCCTATTCCCGTGTATTTCACACTTCTTACTTCGATGTTCATGCATGGCGGCTTTGCGCACATCTTCGGTAACATGGTCTATCTCTGGATTTTTGGAGACAACCTGGAACAAGCGATGGGGCATCTGAAATACCTCGGTTTCTATTTGCTTTGTGGCATTATTGCCGGGCTGGCCCATGTATACACGTCTCAAGCAATGGGAGCCAGTCTATATGTTCCTTGCCTCGGCGCGTCGGGTGCTATTTCCGGTATCATGGGCGGTTATATTACCCTTTACCCCACTCGGCGCGTAACGGTGTTGGTAGTGCGACAGGTAATGGAAGTTCCAGCTTTCGTTGCCCTTGGATCGTGGATCTTATTTCAGGTGGCCGAAAGCCTGGGTCTTCTCGGTTCAGATGCTGGCGGAGTTGCTTATGCAGCTCACATTGGCGGATTTATCGGCGGTGTCGCGTTAGTTCACTTATTTGCGACGAAGGAATCGGCAGATTCAACTCAGCGTCCTTACTAGGAGCCTGCTCATCCACATCTGAACCAATTCCAATCTCGTTTCACTTCCGCCGCGAATGAGCAGTTGGAACTGACGAGGCGACTGAAAACCGCAGTGCATTAAAAATTTGATCCAATGTCGTTGCGCAAATCTGAAGAGAAGTGATTGGGCCAGGTCACGGAAAAGCCACTCAGGGAGCTGTTACATTTGATCAAGCTCGTGGCACGCCTCAGCGCGAAATAAGCGCTGCAGAGTGGAATCGGCAAACTTAATTAGATCTATAGATAGTCGAAGACCTTCCCGGCAGCCTCGTTATAGGGATGAGACACACGCAATAAGTGGGAATGATACGAAGCTCACTTTTCGATGCAAATCTATTTCGTGTATCAACCTTACCCTCTAATGACTTGCGGAGCCTATGTTTAGAGGGTTGTTTCGCAAGCTGAAGCAGTAGTAGCACTCTTAACCGGACCTTAGTCGATCCCTTGTCATGATTACACACGGAAGTCACCCCCGTTCAAGGCGCATGCAGCGCCAGAGTTAGTCATATGCCAGGTACAAGTATAGGAATATTTTGGATCGATCTCATATGTAGACCGGTCTTCAAGTCAGCCATGAAAAGCCCGGAACTTGTGATGATTGTTGTGATGATCGTCTACTCTTGTGTTGCATACAAATGCCTCAAGTCAGCATGGTTGGATAGTCACTAGCAATCCACGAAGTTCCGAAGCCGCCCGTTGAGATTACTTCGGCGGCGAACGCGCCTTCCTTACCGGCAAAATCGAACTGGAGAACCACCGTGTCTATTTTTAATAACATCTTCCTTCTGGCAATTGTGTTGGGAGTCGTCTGGCTCACGGTCGGCGAAGAATTATTCGCCATCGTGTCTGGCACGATCGACTATTTAATGCATCCATTAGAGCGGAAACTAAGGGAAGCACGCAAAATTAGCATTGATTAACACCAGGTTCCTCGCTTTTGCAGGAATGGATTACTCTCTGCAGAAACAGGTTTGACTGGCCTCAACCAGGGTACGAGATCACTCGTATGGTTGAGGAGCCTCAACGTGGCAAGACCGACTCCGAAAGACGACGAGCCCCCTCGTTCATGGTTTGACGACGCGTCGTCTCGGCTGGCTGCTGAAGACGAAACCCGACTATTTCAATTGTCTGAAGAGGGTTGTCATGGCTGCTATGAAGCTGCCATTCGGGTTATGTTGAATATTGCGCCAACTAAAATCGCAGCTGACTTAGGCATTCCAGAAATCGACATCAGTCTCATTCAAATGATTTTCGTGGCGGAAACCAATCCGAATCACCCCGGAATTCTTTACCTGGGTGAGGAATTGATAACTGAGGCCCGGCGAAGTTACCTCATGGCTCGAGGAAAAGTTCTCTGGCAAGCAGAATACGGTTCTCTTGCTCCGCACGAACATCGTTTTTTGCAGACAACCGTTGAAGCGTCGTTGCTTGATGGTCCACGAAAGTTTATGGCTACGTTGAGTCCGATTGCAGACCCGGAATTCGAAGAATTCGAAATTCGGTTATCTTTGTTGATCATTAACGGACAGCAGCGAATCATGGATGAACTCAAGAAAGATGCCGGCCAGGATTTACTTAACCTCATTGGACGACACGAAGAAATACTCGGGCAACAACTACAACTTCTAAGCACACTGAAATCAATGAGGGATCCTTCCCCGGCGCTAAGGTCGCAAAAGAACGACAGTACGCAGCCAGGAGGCTTTCCGCGGGCGATCATTCAGGATGAAGAGATGAATTGACGGCAATCTCGTAAAGCGCGCATTATGAAGAAGCGGCAATTACCATTCATCCTGCGATTCGGTGGTGCGCTGGCTTGAGTTTAGCGAGGAATCTCAAACTCGCGTTTCCTATATGGATTAGGGGAACATAGTATGTGGTAAGGATTGAGTAACTGAAGAGGATTTCGCTTTATCGGCAGGCCAGGCAGGAGGGGAATAGCGTGAGTGAAGCTGAGAGCGTGGACTCAAGTCCCGCAAATTCTGGAGGCGACAGCGGAAGCGGTAACGCAACCAGCGGTTCAAACGGCAATGGCTCCAGTGCGGTTGGATCGAACCCTGCTCCGGCAAGTGCCCCTGAAGCTCCCGCCGGTGGAGGGGCGAGCAATCGCCTCGGTGCATTGGCAGGCGCGAATGAAGCAATGAATTTTATAGAAACCGCTGGCAAGAACAAAGCGTTGAAGATCCGCGTGGACGATCGCAATTCAGCGCTTTTAATGGCCGCGAGCCTCTTCTTGTTGCTCGGGGCATGTTGGATGGTCGGCGAAAACCCGGAAGCTAAGGGCATGGGCATCACCGTTGTGATACTTGCTGACTCACTGTGCGGTCTATCTATACTCTGGTACTGCATTTCACGGTTCGGATTCATTCGCAGTATCGAACCTCGCTATGCCTTGCTCTGTTGGCACCTTGTATTAGGCACCGGCGTACTTTTCTCTTTCATTGCTACAAACATAATGCTCACTCTTTTCACGTTGAGCAAAATGCAGACACCTTGAGCACTGTGCAGCAATAACTCAACTCCATACCAGTAGATTTACTACACCGGCGTCTTGCCGGGTCTTGCCCGCCAGAAGTGACACGTTGTGCCACTAACAATGCACCACACTTCTTCGCGCTCACCGCCGCGATCCAATGTCCGCACGGGAGCGGGCATCTTGCCAGCTTACTCTCATGAAAGTTAAGTGGTTGGAAGTATATGGGACTGTCCGCTCTTTCCTCCACGAGCCCTTTAAGTGGAAGAGGGACGGATCTTACGCAACAACGCGGTCAACGTATCATAGTCATTTCGATAGAGCTGCGATAATTGGCGGCCGGCACCGACTAAGAAATCGTATTCATCGTTTCGAACTGAGGCAATATTATGCAAACACGAGGCGAGTAATTCATCTTGTGGTACCGCTGACACTCGCATTAGAAGCGGCAAGAAGTCGAGACTATCTCCAAGCTGAGCCAGTTCAGCTCGCCCGACGGGATAGACAAAATCATGAACTGAAGGCGGGTATGGCGGTAAGCGGCAAACAATCGATTTTCCGCGTTTGTGCGCGCAAATTGCGACGTGCAGCTCAGTCTTTAGTAATGCAAAAATATGTGGTTGCTCAAGCTTGAGCTGTTCCCTTGTCATTCGCAACGCAGTGGGTTTGTGCAAATTGTCCTGCGGACCGGTCACAACGTCAAAGACTACGCCGATAACATCAATGCCGTGCTCCTGACTCGTTGCCGCCACGAACCCGCCAAACCCCGGTAGCGGAACATCTGAATCCGCCCATGCCTCGGCAAGGAAGCCCGTTATGGATGATGACATTATTTCACCAAGTGGCTTCATGATTCTCCGTGTCGGTGAGCTACTGAATCTTCACCATATCGCAAATATATCCAAACCCCAATGGCTACGATCGCAAGCAAAATGGTAGACGCCGCTGATCCAAACGCCCAGTCTTGAACCGCCAGATACTGGTTCTGAATGAGACTGCCAATGTACATGTATTTGCCTCCGCCCATGAGATCAGGGGTAACATAATCTCCAAGACTCGGCACAAAAACCATTATGACACCGGCAACAATACCACGGGCGCTGAGCGGAACCACCACTTTAGTAAACACTGCCAGGGGGCTCGCCCCTAGATCGTAAGCCGCCTCCACCAATTTTCTGTCTAGTTTTTCAAGAGCAGAATACAACGGCAAAATCATATATGGCAGATAGTTATAAACCATGCCGAGCAGCACCGCCCCCGGTGAATATAACAAGACGGGTGGATCATGCCAGTTCAAACTCTGCAAGAATTCCGTTAGTAATCCGGTCGGACGTAAAATGGTTATCCATGCGTAAATTCGCAACAAGAACGAAATTGATAGCGGCACGGTCAACAGGATCATGAACAAATTTTGCCGCGTCTTGGGAACATTGAACGCCAACCACATCGCCACGGGGAAGCCAAGCAGCAAGCACGACACGGTGGTTGCCGTGGATAACCAGATCGACCGCCACAGTGCCCACAGGTAAGGTCCGTGAAAGAAGCGGATGTAATTATGCAGGCCGAATCCCGGCACAAATTTTCCTAAATCATCGCGATAACCGACACTGAAAAAGGCTATTATTAAAAGTGGAACGAGCATAAACAGAGTCAGCCAGACTCCAGCCGGTAATAGCGTCCACAATCCTCGCCTTCGCAACATCAGCTCTTCTTTTAACTCAGTTTCTGTTCAAGAGCCTGATCTTACTATTTCCAACAGATATTCTGAGCGTGTCCGGATTAACAAGTGTTCGCAATGGCGCTGCAAGGCACACCCGCATTTAACGGACAACCATTACCCGGCGGCGAGCGTCTCATCTACGCCCGCAGCCGACCTTTGTGTCCGGAGAGACCAATTATCCCCTTTATTGAAGGTGACGGAGCCGGCTCTAGTATCTGGCGTGCATGTCGGCGCGTACTCGATTCAGCCGTCTATAAAGCCTATGAAAATTCCCGGTCTATTTCATGGTACGAAATTTTCGGCGGGCACAATGCCCGTGAACGCTTTAGCGAGTGGTTTCCCGATGATAGTGTCGAGGCGGTTCGATACTGCGGCGTTTGCCTGATCGGTCCGCTCTTCGAACCAGTAGGCACAGGCATTCGCAACAGACTTCAAAAGACGGTAGACCTCTCTTGCCGCATTCGTCCGGTGCAGAGTATCGAAGGCTGGCCCGGGGGGGCGAATTTGAGCGCTGCGGCCAATGCCCTGCTGGTAAGCGAGAGCAACAGCTGGCAGACCAGTCATCTGGAATTTGATCCCGATACGGCGGAATCAGAAGGTCTTTCAGTGTTACTGAAGCAATTCGGATATGTATTGCCTGAGAGCCCGAGCTTCAGCATGGGCAGCGTTTCAAAAATTCAGATAGCCAGCCTTATGAATCAATGCATGTCTATCTGCAAGTCATCGAAATTCCAGAGAATCACCATCGTTCACCGAGGATTACGAGGTAGATCCGCTGATACATGGTTTAAAGACTGGTCTTACAGATATTTAGAGGAACATTATCGACCGAGCATAGTGAACGAAAAGAGGCTAGAGAGCGAGTTCTCCGGAACGCTTCCCGCCGGCATGATTCTGGTGCGAGACCTGGGGCTGGACGACTTGTTGCTTGAATTCGTCGATAAGACCGAACAACACCAGGTAATAGCCGCCCGCGTGCCGCTGGCGGATCATTTGAGTTCATTCTTATGCTCGCAAACAGGAACGCTGAAAATTGCTCCCACCGCGCTTATCGGCGATAATTGCGCAGTATTTGCTAATTCACCCCTTTCCGTGTTCTCCCGAGAACAACAAGACCTTGCCAACCCGATTTCCCTGATACTGGCAGGAGCAATGTTGCTTAACTTTATTGGCTGGAACCAGGCAGCCGATCTTGTCAGTTTTGGACTATCCAAGGCACTTGAAAAGCGATTGGTAACCTTTGACCTGGAACATCTTTTCAAAGGTGCAACGAAAATCAAAACGAGTGATTTCGCAACCGTTATCATAGACAACATCGTAAAACTCTAACGCAGGTTTTCAAGCATGGAAAGATCGCGTTCATCGTCCGACCAGGGAGCCAAACTGGTCTACCTTAGAGACTGGGTTGGTCATACCATCACTGCACTCACGGCCGGACATCAAAACGTAAGCGGCAAATTAACGAACATCGCATTTGATGAAAAACGCCTGATGTATATCGTTATCGACGATCAAGTTATACTCAATTTCGATCACATTATTGAAGTACGGTTGAATAAGTGAGAATTATTTTTCTCGGCACTCCAGAATTCGCAGTGCCTTCGCTGGAACGATTGCTGTCATGGTCTCCAGGTGAGGTAGTCGGGCTGGTTACCCAGCCGGACAGACCTGCAGGCCGCGGCAAGAATATTTTAGCTCCGCCGACAAAATTGGCAGCGCAAAAATATAACATTCCAGTGTTGCAGCCTGAAAAATTGTCGAAGGCACCGGATGTGGTGCAAGCTATGAAAGACCTCAAGCCGGATGTGCTGGTAACAGTGGCGTTCGGCCAGATTTTAAAAAAAGAAGTCTTAAATATGGCAACGCATGGAGTCGTAAATGTACACGGGTCACTCTTGCCTAAATATCGCGGAGCTGCACCGATAAATTGGGCGCTGATCAACGGCGAACAAGTTACTGGTGTGACCACCATGTTTTCCGACCCGGGAATAGACACGGGAAAAATGCTCCTCAAGAAGGAAATTCCCTTACCCCCCGATATGAATGCCGAAGAACTTGCCAAAGTAATGGCCGAGGTAGGAGCGGAAGTTTTAGTGGAGACACTGCAAAAGATAGAAGACGGAACATTCGAAGCGATTGAGCAGGACCACGGTGAAGCGACCATGGCACCTCGCTTGACGAAGGAGATGGGCAAACTCGACTGGAACCGACCGGCGGCAGAGCTACATAACATGGTGAGGGGGCTATATCCATGGCCGGGCACTTTCTGTACTTTCAAAGATAGCCAATTAAAAATACTGCGCACCAGATTGGCAAAATCTGATGGCGCCATGGCCGCACCCGGCAGTATAGTCAGCGCCGGCGAACACCTGACAGTAGCGTGCGGTACACCGGGAATAGATCTCCTGGAACTTGTTGAAGTTCAACCGTCAAACCGTGCATCAATGAAAGCTCGCGATTGGGCCAATGGCGCCAGAATTAGACCTGGCGATTTGCTGCAGAATTAATGAAAGGCACAGCTTCTCGCCGAATCGCCGTGGAGGTTTTACTAAAAGTAGAGCTGGAATCGGCTTATGCAAACCTGGCTCTGGCTGCTGCATTTAAGCGCAAGCAATTGAGCGAACGCGATAGAGCGTTTGTAACTTATTTGGTTCAGGGAGTTATTCGCCATACCGGCGAATTAGATGGCGCCTTGACGAAACTAACGGACCGCCCTTTAACTAAAATGGCAATGCCATTACGCGCAGTACTACGAGTGGCACTATTTCAGCTCATTCACATGAAAAACATTCCACAATCCGCAGTGCTTAATACTGCTTGCCAGGTAGCGCGGGCAACGGGGCACGAAGGTAGCGCCAAGTTTGCCAATGCCGTTTTGAGAAAGTTCGTTCAGACCGAGCCGGAATCTGCGCCATCGGCAGAAGACGAAGCAAACATCAGTGAAAACGAAGATGCTTTATCATTGCGTTATTCAATGCCGACATGGCTGGTATCGCGATGGCTTGCTCGCTTTGGCAGTGAAGAAACCAACAAGCTCCTCCAGTATTCGATTAGTGTGCCGTCGCTCACCTTGCGGGTGTGCCAGCTTTCCGTCCGACCCGATGCCTTGCAGCAGATATTAGAGAACAAAGGAATGGAACTTGCCAGGGGAAAACTGGTGCCCGGGTGCCTTACCATTGTATCCAGAGGCAACGTTCACGGACCGATAGACAAGATTCCCGGCTATAGTGAAGGTCTGTTTAGTGTTCAGGACGAGGCTGCATCGCTGGTATCTTTAATGGTGGCACCGCAAACAGGTTGGACCGTAGTGGACCTCTGTGCCGCGCCGGGTGGAAAAACACTCCACCTGGCTGAGCTAATGGGAAACAGCGGTCGCATTATCGCGGTGGATATTCATGAGAGCCGATTGAATCTTCTGGCCAGAGAACGCCGAAGGCTGGGATTAACAAACATCGAAATAGTTGCAGCGGATGGCATTACGTTCGCGCGCGACGGGCATATTCACGCCGTGCTTGTTGATGCTCCCTGCACGGGAACAGGCGTAATAAATCGCCGCTCCGATTTGCGGCAACGCAGACAGGAACCGGACGTTGCCGCACTGGTTGCGACACAGCGAAAATTGCTGGAGAACGCAGCGACTTTGGTGGCCCCGGGGGCAATATTGGTGTACGCAACTTGCTCCATGGAAGAAGACGAGAATCAGCAGAATATTCGCTGGTTCCTCGAAACCCATCCCGAATTTAAACCACAACCCATCGAAGCTTTCTTACCCGAGGGAATCGTCAGCGAGTGGTCGCAGGCTCCCTGGTGGGAGGAAACCCGAGATGAGATGGAGAAAGGAATGCTGCAGCTTCTGCCCTCGCGGCACGGGTACTCGGGATTTTTCGTCAGCCGTCTCAGGCGGGAGTATTGAAAGCGCGATATATATTGTGTGTGTAAGCTATTCATTGACTTCTGGTGACCACACGATGAGCTTTTAGGTGACGTAACTGAATACAGACTTGGAGTAGAAATCATGGAATGGGTACTTGGCGTAGTTTTTCTTTTACTAGCGTTACTCTGTTCTTCGCTCAAGTTCGTCAACGAATACGACAGGTTAGTTGTATTTCGGTTCGGGCGCGTCGTAGGGGTTCGCGGGCCGGGACCGGTAATAATTTTGCCGCTCATAGAGAATTATAAAAAGGTGGACATGAGAATTGTGACCATGCCCATTCCGCTGCAAGAGATAATCACCAAAGATAACGTGTCGGCGAAAACAGCAGCAGTTTGTTTCTTTCAAGTTGTCGATCCTTACAAAGTCGTAACGAAGATCGAAGATCCGTACAACGCCACCAGCCAAATTGCGCAAACGACCTTGCGAAGTGTTCTGGGCCAACATGAACTCGATGACCTGCTGGCTGAGCGCGATAAAATCAACGCGCAGTTACAAGCCATAATTGATCGACAAACAGAAGGCTGGGGTATCAAGGTCAACGCTGTGGAAGTTAAAGACGTAGAGATTCCTGAATCAATGAAGCGGGCGATGGCGCGACAAGCTGAGGCCGAGCGAGAACGCCGGGCAAAGATAGTGGCGGCTGAGGGCGAGTTGCAGGCTGCGGAGAAGCTGTCACAGGCGGCAGCTGTTATTTCAGCGCAACCCGGAGCCATGCAACTGAGACAACTGCAAACCATGGTTGAAGTTTCAGCAGAGAAAAATAGCACGTTAATCTTTCCAATTCCGATTGAACTCTTGAGCATGATCCCTCACAGTCAAGCAAGCCAGCAGACGGTGCAGCGAATTGTCGAAGTGGCCAGCGATGCGGTGATCAAGCCACTTGGAGCAACCATCAATGTGAAGAAAGAGGAAGAAGAGCCTATCGAGCGCCGCTGATAGAAAACCGACATATTGCCTGATCTGCTTTTGACCATGTGCGAACAGTTCGGGGTAAGAATTTCTATTAGCCAAACTCCCGAATACGCCGTGTCTACCTCATAGCAGTGGTGCTGACTACAGGTCTAGCTTTAGGACAACGCAGACCTGACATTCTTTTCCAAGATAAAATTGCCGGAAGGAACCAAGCTGATGCAACTTGAAACACTTCTCACCAATGTGCATGCAACCGAGATCATCGGCAACGCGGAGCAAGGACTAAACATTACAGGAATCACGACAGACCCCGCTCTGTGCAAACCAGGGTTCCTGTATGTGGCAGCTGAGTGCGAGACAGTCGACAGTACTCGATACGGAGTACGGCTAGACGGGCGCAATTTTATCTCCGAGGCGATTCGAAACGGCGCAGTGGCCGTACTTACAACACCCGAAATAGAATTGTCTACCGATGAGTTTGCCGCGTTAATTCGGTACGACAATCCGTTGATGTTGCTGGGCCCGCTATGTGGAATCTTCTTTGGCGAGTATCGACCGGAAAAGATAGCGTTAGTCACGGGTACAAACGGAAAGACTTCAACAGTCAATTTCTGCCGCCAATTGTGGGCGGCGGCTCACCGCCCGTCATGCTCGGTGGGCAATCTTGGAGGAGTATGCAGTGATGGCTCCATGGTTTGGGAGCGCGACCCTACTTTGTCCGTACCGGAAACTGTCACATTGCACAAAATGCTGAGCATTCTGGCACAAAGAGGAATCAATCATGTGGCGATGGAAGCAACTAGCCATGCGCTTCACGATCATCGACTTACGGGTGTGCCAGCCTCAATAGGAGCATTCACAAATCTCACGCGCGACCACCTCGATTTCCACCACACAATGGAAGAATATTTTCGCGTTAAAATGACACTCTTTCAAGATGTACTGTCCACTGGCGCCTATGCGGTTCTAAATGCCGACACGCCATGGTTTGAACAAGCCCGAACAATTTGCAAAGCGCGAGGACAATCCATCATTAGTTACGGATGGCAGGGCTCGGAGATTCGGCTGCTCGATTGTGCACAAAGACCAGGCGGACAGTTTATCTCGATGGAGGTGGCCGGGCGACAATATCAAACGAACCTGAACCTCTTCGGTCTGTTCCAGGTGAGCAACGTACTTTGTAGCCTGGGAATAGTCATTGGTTCTGGAATATCACCGGAGGAGGCAGTGCAAAATATCGACAGTCTAACCGAGGTAGAGGGGCGCCTGAATGTTGTGGCCATCACTCCCCCGGGAGGGCGAGTGGTTGTGGACTATGCTCATTCTCCCGACGCAATACGCGCAGCGCTGGAAGGGTGCAGAAGCTTCACGTCGGGGAAACTAATCGTGGTGTTCGGCTGCAATGGAGAAAGAGATCCAGGAAAGCGTAGCGAAATGGGAGCGATGGCAGCAAGTCTGGCCGATAAGGTGGTGGTGACGGATGGACATCCACGCGGTGAGGATCCAGCGCTTATTCGCCGCGCCGTACTCGCTGGTGCCCCTCGCGCACAAGAGATAGCCGATCGCGTCGAGGCAATCGAAACTACAATACGAGCCATGGGACCGAACGACACGGTTTTGATAGCGGGTCTGGGCCATGAAAATTTCCGAACAATCGGCGACCAACGAATACCGTATTCAGACACCGAAACGGCTCAACGCATCGTTCGTCTGTTAGCGGCGCCCCAATCGTGATCCCGTTGGAACACCCCGAATCCATAACACCGTTCATTCTTCCGCGCCCCTGGCAAAAGGACTAAACTGCGCAGGGGGCCTGGGATCCCGACGTTCCTGTCAAATCATGCGCAATACGCATAATATTTTACATTCGTTGCCGGCGAATCACCCAGTTTCAGGACGTTTCCGGAGGCGGATGCTAAGGGAAAATATGCATAGCATGCATATTTTAATAGGACCGTCGTTATACATAGTTGCCACCACAAAGTGGTCGACTTCAGCCACCGGCTTTCCACTCAAGAAAAGATGATACCTTCAATGGATGATGTCGTAGATGGTCTCAATGTCGGTGTCTAATCCAGTTGTTCGCGTTGTGACAGCAATTCAGGGAAACGGTATGCGCTCTTAGAGCAAAAAATCATATTGGTTTCGGGATACTTTACACCAGGTTGTCGTCTATGTAGAAATACACGTAACGCGAGGCGCATCATGGGACAAATTCTTATATTGGAAGAGGACGGAGCGTCATTTCAACAAATCAAGCAGTTCGTAGAAGGAAAGGGGCATCTGGTCTGGCATTTCACCAACACGTCTGAGGCACTCGCGTTCCTCAAACAGTATGAGGTCGGGCTGATTATTTCCGCCGTTAACCTGGGCGATAGCGACGTGCTCAATTTCCTGCGAACAGTCAAGGCCAATTCAAGTATGCAAAAGATACCGTTCGTGTTCTATTGCGTAGAACCGGAGCGATACGAGAAATATGCTACCGACGCAAGCATAAGATCTGCCAGGATTTTGGGTGCAAGGAAATTTATTTTGATGCCCGAATTCAGTGCAAACGCAGTTTGGGAACAATTGGAAGACTGCCTTGCAGAGACTTCTCAGAAGCGCGATACCCTCGGCAGCCAGGTCAAGACTTATTCGTTGAGCGATCTCTCGTGAAATTTTCGTCCGGTGTTATTCCACAGATGCTAATTCGGCTGAAATACATGAACGCAAAATCAAATTTTTCGGTGCTATGGCGCACGCTGCAAATTAGTCACTGACGATGTCAGCCTGCAGGCGGCGTTTCCGTCTTCAAATAATGTTCCAACGTCATCTGCTTCGGCCGCTTCAATATCCAAATGCAGGCCTCGACTACAGCATTCGAAAGTTCATGGTGGGGATCATCCTCGACATCGGCTGCGAAAACTAATTTGTAGGGCGCGATGTTTTCACCGTACCAGAGAAAAATGCGAAACTGCTTACCATTGTGGCCGAAGTTGACTAGCAGGTGATCAAGATCTTGCGGGGGGCTGATATCGAATCCGCGTTGATACTCCGTGACAGTGTCGAGACCAAATGGCACATCGGCACCAGCCTTGATGGCTCCGAACATTCCGTCTTTGAAGGCCCGTCCTCTGAGCACTACCAGAGCTTGCTTCTTGTTCTTTCGATACGAAAGCCATCCCTTCCAATCCTTTGGAACTTTTCCGGCTAGTTTTACTTCGACTTCTTGCTCCACATATTCGAGCAGCCCTTCACATTCAGGAGGAATGCGATCGAAACAAACTTTGGACTGAGCTTTTGCTACCAGTTCCGACTCTACTGCGAGAAGTTTGTGATGAAACACGCCAATGCCTCGTTTCAAATCATTATACCGACTTTTTTTAACGACCATGGCGCTGCGCCGTCGATTCGTTTTTGCGCTGATACGTCCCGGAAGGGTGGGGCAATCACGGTTTCCGCACAATGAGAATGGTTTAAGATAGTCTTGTGAGATTGTTTGACTATCAAATTTTTGCTTTCTGTCGGATGACAGCGAGCTAGTTTATCGTGGAGGTTTAGCTACATGCCTGAATTGGACTTTACGGATCGAACCACCACTGGCGATGGCAAGTCACTTAATGCCGAGACGTCGCAATGGAACGAAGCCGGACTGAATCTGTTTGATCTGGTAAAAGGAACACGTTCAGACAAGGCGCATGCGGTCGAACCAAATCTCAATGTAGGCGATCTTCTCAGAGAGGGGGCGGCACCAGACAAGGCTCCGCCACTGCACCCAAATCTCAATGTAGGCGATCTTCTCAGAGAGGGAGCGGCACCAGACAAGGCTCCGCCACTGCACCCAAATCTCAATGTGGGCGATCTGCTCAGACAGGGAGCGGCACCAGACAAGGCTCCGCCACTGCACCCAAATCCCAATGTGGGCGATCTGCTCAGAGCGGAAGCGGCACCAGACAAGACTCCACCACTGCAGCCAAATCCCAATGTGGGCGATCTGCTCAGACAGGGAG
>JAKFUT010000109.1 GCA_021732565.1 Candidatus Obscuribacterales bacterium | reverse complement strand
CCCATCGAGACTTGTTCATTAGTTTGTTTGGTTGTGCCGGTGACCCTGCCAGCCCTCTTAACCCATTTAGCGAAGAATCGACGCCAGTTCGAACCGCATCGATAGAACTATTTGCACGGGCATTAGAAAGGGCAGAAGTCTCCATATCCAATGATCTAAAACCCGTACTACCCCACATGCTGTGGATGTATTACATGGGTATCGTGCTGTTCTGGATTCAGGACCGTTCATTCGGAAGGCGGAGAACAAATCGCCTTCTCGAAATTACAGCTTCCATTGTCGCTAGTTTAGTGGCGATTTCGTCTTCGCCTTTGATGTTCGAAGTGAGAAGACAATTGCTCGCTATCTGGCGCGAAGTAGTCGAGGATGACCAACCATGATCACGTTTTTGATTTTCACAATCTTCTGGATCTGCTTATTGCTAGCAATTTTATACGTCCCGGGGACAAAGCCGCGCCGAGTATTGTCTATACTGCCATCACTGATAGTGCTGGTGGGTGCCTTCACGTGCTTCGGTTACTTATCTCCCGCAGAAAAATTGCTACTTGCCTTTCCTGCTTTGTTATTTTCAATAAAAGCGGGAGTCCTGTTACATCAATATGATTCAACAAAGATAGGCGCGTTTTCCCGAATCGGGCTGCTGCTCTATATGACCGTATGGCCCGGTATCAATCCTCGCCCATTCGAACAGAGACAGAGCGCGGGCGAACTCGACAGGCACCGATTCGCACGTGGTTACATAATGATGTGGCTGGGCCTGGTCTGCTTCACCGTGTTAGCGATTGTATGGACCGCAATACCCGCACCACTGAGTTCGGTGCTCGGACTAGCATCCATGCTGCTTGCTGTTCACCTGGGATACACGGACGTAATCAGTTCGCTGCTACAGTGGCTCGGCTGGAATGTAGCACCCCTGTTTGACGAACCATGGAAAAGCATTTCTATACGCGAGTTCTGGGGCCGCCGATGGAATATCGCGTTTGTGGAAATGAACAAGGAAGTTTTTCTTCCGTTCTTCCGCAAATTCTCCGGAATTCGCACAGCAGTGTTTCTGGCCTTTGTAATCTCGGGGCTTCTCCATGAACTGGCAATAGACTATCCGGCGGGTTCTACATCTGGTGGTCCTCTGGTGTACTTTCTGCTTCAAGGTGTCCTGTGCATGATTGAGGCGAGGTTGTTAAAGAAAAACCGAATCGCCAAAGAACTAAACGGTTTCAGAAGAGCATGTGTCTGGGCTTCAGTATTGTTTCCACTACCATTACTATTTACTGCGCCATTTCTGCAGTCAATAGTCACCCCGCTGTTCGAAACCTCCCATGCAGTTGTTCAATCAGTGTCGTTGAACTGGATCCTGGATAAGCTAATCTGGTTTGCAGCGGCAGGAAACTTTCTGACAATGGTGGCGGGAGTGCAGGTACCGGCTCGCCTGAACTGGAAGGAAGAGCTGGCGAAACTAACAATTTTCAACCGAAAAGTGATAATGAACTATTACTTTTATGTCGGAGGAATTATCGCATGCTGGGGTCTGCTAACGATAATTCTGCATGACGACTTCCTCCAGGGTAATCGAATCGCCGGAATTTTGGCGACTATTATGACTATTTTCTGGGGCGCTCGCGTACTCGTTGATATCCTGTATTTTAAACACAAGGACTGGCCACAGGGAACAGATGTTGTAATAGGACATGCTCTGTTGACCACACTCTTCGTATTTCTCACGGCCGCATATGCGAGTCTTGCCGTGTGGTGCACAATGGTCCGGTCATAGACAAAGACGGCGCGCGAGGTTCTGCTCCGACGACCCGCTGCTGAGCGGGTTGAAACAGACCCTCTGCCACTAGCTCTGTCGTGTCGATACGAATCGAAACACGATTTCTGGCAACAACACCAGTTCGAAAGTCCCGAAATCGCATCTCTGGTTAAGAGTATAGCCACGATGAGGGCTTAGGCTCGACGAAGCTGGCGGACTCCAGTCAATCAATCTCTATCAAGAAGCAAGGTCATCGCTTAACAGCCCATTCCCCCGGTCGGAACATCCCATTGACGTTTCGCACGAGACAGCTTCAGGTGGAAGGGCTCTGGAAAAGTTGGGAATGCCTCCGGCCAGTGAAATGAATTTTGAAGAGTTTCCCCTCAGGTGCGGCACATGAAGTATTCACAACGCCGGCTCACCTTACAGAAGGATCAACGGTAAGTTCGCTGGCGCCCGAATAAAGTTCCGCAACTGCCTCGAACGGACTCGTCACCGGCGAAGAAACGAAACGGACTGAGGAAGCAGGTCCAATTGATCACAAAAAGATCGCCTTCTTGCGGTATTATTTCGTCACCGCTCGAGCTTGACCAACGTGTCACCAACATACTACCTGAAATCTGCCATCCTTTTAGCGGTTGTGCTGCTAAAGACTGGTGGCGTGGACCTGTTGACGAGTTCGGTCAGCGCAAGTACTACCGGCAATGGTGGCAATCATAATTGCTCAAGCTCCCACTCCTGTTCGGGCGGATTGAGCGGACACGCCAGTTCAGGCACATCCACGTTTGGATCTTCGTCCGGTATCAGCTATAACAGTGCCGCCCATTCCAGCACTCCGGGAATTGGAGGGAGCTATTCTTACAATAGCGCCAGCGGTGGCAACACTTACGGCGGAGGTTACGGATACAACGGGTACTCCAACAACTCCGCAAACGGCGGTTACGGTAACAACGGGTACTCCAACAACTCCGCAAACGGCGGTTACGGTAACAACGGGTACTCCAACAACTCCACAAACGGCGGTTACGGTAACAACGGGTACTCCAACAACTCCGCAAACGGCGGTTACGGCAGCAACGGCTACTCCAACACCGCAAACGGTTACGGTAACAACGGGTACTCCAACAACTCCACAAACGGCGGTTACGGTAACAACGGGTACTCCAACAACTCCGCAAACGGCGGTTACGGATACAACCGGAGCGCCAACAACGGATATGGATTTTTACGACACTCATCCACCCGACTTGTCACTCCATACCAGACACCTCCCATAGACATTAACTCCTACAACCAGGCACTAAACTTGGCCGCAGAGCGAGAGTTTGGCCTGAGCAAAGCGAAAAATGCAGTCGACCATCTCCAATCTGTGTTCGATGCACAAAGAGGAAACCTTTCTGATGAAGATCGTACTAGCATGGCGACCCGCATTGCCCACTATTCTTCAACTGCACAGGACGCCACTTCGTATGACGCTCTGGAAGAACACACCCGCAGGCTTGAAAGTGAGATATACGACAAAACGATGTTCACAGGGACTCTGCTAAGCAAACCGTTGCTAAGCGACACACTCGATCCTCTTTCATCATCTGATGAACCACTTGATGCCAGGCCGCTTGGTCTGGCACCATTCTCGATACCAGTCGTCCGTCCGGTGTCATACACGCATCACGCTGATCGTTCCGGGAACTCGTCGTCACCGACGGCATTCAGAGAACCGCCTGCAGTATCACTGAGCAGCCTCTTTGAACAAGAGGAAACTCGTCTAATTAAATTGCACGAACTGCAGGCTCTTGGAACATTCGACATTGACCAGTACTCCGCACGAATATTAAACCTGAGAAACCAGAGCAAAACGATTGCCGCCGGTAAAGATCTCTCCCCACGTCAAGATGCCTCGTTGCGTCGTGCATTAGCCGAGCTAGACAGGGAAATAAGCGACCAAACGTCTCATTAACCGGCACCTCTTCACCGGGATAATGCAGGGTGACACTAAAGTGTCCGCCTATGTGTCAAATATACGGCAAGCAGTCTTGCCAAAAAAGCGTATCCGGTTTGAAATAAAGTTGCTAAAGACAAAAAACCAAACCGAATTCTTTGACTTTAGTATTTAGATAGAGATAGTGGAAGCCACTCGACATTGGACACAGAGTGCAAGTTCCTACGGCATTGATCCGAAGATTGGTGCCGATCCGCTTCTGCCGCTCCGGAACCAAATAAGCCGTCCATAGAAAAAGATAGAGTTTTATCGTGGCATCTCTTGTATTTCTTTTACATACCTGGAGACTTCGTCGGAACTGAGTACTTCGATCACGGTTGCGCGGTGGCAGTGACAAGGATGAATTGGTTCGAACTTACTCTCCGGCCAACCGCCTGCTAATTCAAGACGGCCAAGTAAAATAACGACTTCATCGTTGAAGCGTTTCACATCGCGAATCCTCTTTTCCCCCAGAACAAGGTGATTGAAATCCATCAATGAGGTGTAGGTACCATCCGGCTTCAATGCAGTCCATTGGTAATACGTCCACATCGGAGAGTCGCTACGACTGAGCGATTGAGACGCATTCGCCGTAGCGTCATCCAGAATCATTCCTTCCAACGGATCTCCTATCAGTTCACGCTGAAGCAACCTAAATAACTGATAATTGTTTGATAGACCTTCGGCCGCAACGCGAAAGCCTCGCTTTTGTTCAGGATGTAGCACCAGCAAAATAACATCGTCTTCTTCGCCCAGCACGCGCGAGATGTACCATGCAGCCTGATTCAAATGAGCCAACGTGTAAGACCTTCCGAGGAAGAATGGTCTCCGCCGCGCCGCCTGTCGCGCTTCCATCGAGCGAAACAGCATTTCCATGGCACCACGCACTGTTAACCCCAGACCAGACCATGCCTTAACATCTGAAGGCACGCACTGATCGATGGATACCACACTATTCCATAGATCCATTAGCTCTCGACCTGATGCCAGGGCATTCTTTTGCAGAAGAAGATCAGCTACACGACTAACTCTGGCAGCTTCGCTTTCAGAGCAGCGCTCAAGAACGGCGCGACACTCCACAATCTGCTCCGCAAGAAGATCGAGCACTCGACTAACGGCGATGTTTGGATCCGCCCCCCGGTCAACGAGGAAACCACATTCATCGGCGATAATGCTCGCGGAAAAGAAGTCCTCAACGCGCACACCCGCCACAAAGACATTAAGCAACGCGGTCAACTCCGATGGCGCTGCAGTATTGGCATGACTTCGAATTGTTTTCAGACACAAAGCAAAGTGCTTCGTAAGCTCATCTGTAACCAGAAGTTTCTCACTGGAATGCAATTGGATCAGATCCAGTACCTGGCTCACAGCTGTCTCAACGTTCATTCTTGCCCAGCGCCGGCCCCCATGCATTCATTTTCGCCGGATAGAACTAAATCACAAGCTGCACGACACCAGACTGTTCGAAGAATCATTTTCATCCCTCTCCCGTCAAAGGGTCCTCCGCTGCAGGCTCTCCAAATTGCGTCAACCTCGAACACATCAATGCCATATCTCCACACCTGAGGCACGATTTCCGAGACTCCTCCGCCCCAGCGGCTTGTTTATGCCCCCCGTGGTTTCGCCGCTCCTCGCAAAGCTTCGTGCGACCGTTTTCGCACGAACATCCTTGTATAGCCAGCTGTGCTTTGGCTGTTTGCCTAACAAGCGAACTCTGCATGTCATTAAGATTCATTTGGTACCAATTCCCTAGCTTATCATAGAACCGATCTGCGAGAAATCCAAGAATCTGCGCAGAAGAAAAGGTATTCGTCAACCTTACCAGTTCATAATGTAATTGCACTATATTCGGTGCCAATGAACTACGGTGTTCTGTTGGGCTCCATTTATTTAGACCACTGCATTTCACAGGCTTTCCTTATCGAAGCATTTCAGTTCCACATCAGCACGAGTTCATGGTCGCGAAAAAATGCGGAGAAAGAGGAGGACGGAGGCACATCGACCCGGATAACGATGGTCAAGCTGATCCAGGAGTCTCAATCAACTGGTTTCCCCACCACCATTGAGTCAGTCGACAAGCTGCCGGGAACTTTGGCTGCGTCAACGGTGCCTGACGCATGGCAATCCCGCTTTTCGGTGAATACACTAAAATTGAAGGTGAGAGTTATGGATGGTACCCTGTGTCGTCACCTTATTTATCTCAGGAAAAAAATGTGGACGCGATTCAACGAATCAAACGGATAGACGCCAAAGCACTGGAGAAGCATCGAAAAAGGTTCTTGCGCTTTTTTCCGAAGGCTTTTCGTGACGAACGTTATATTGAGTGGGAACGCACATACAAGTGGGATGCACACAAACTCTGGAAAGAATTACTGAGCAAGGAAGAATTGGAACGGCTTATTCGAGGAAGTCAATACGCCGAAGTGGCAACACGAGCGTTGCAAGTCGAATCGAAGACAAACTTTTTATTTTCATTCGAAAAAATGGCCCTCAGAGACGCATTAAAGGAGCCAACTGGAACTCGGATATTTTCACATGGTATCTACGATTTACTGCATGCCCGCGGATCGGCAAAAAGCAAATTCGTCTCATGGATAATGTCCGTATCCGAGTTGCCGAGAAAAAAATCTCGCGTTTTATCATGGCCGATCGTCACGTTTTTCCCGTTCATAGCGCAGCCTGCAAAGCACATCATTATGAAGCCCACGGCTATGAAATTCGCTGCCGATGCTTTGGGGTACGACCTGGAATACTCGTCAAAGCCTTCTTACAAACCGTACGCCAATCTACTTGAGCTGGCAGACCTGGTAGGTGAAGGCATTAGCGACCTGAGGCCAAAAGACTATCATGACCTGCAAACATTTCTCTGGGTAATCGGATCGGCAGAATATGACCGACTTGGTCAGGAACTCTGAATCTGATAACCCCTATTCATCAACTATCGCATACTTTGCATCGAGCCCCCAGGAGACGAGCAGCTCCTTCTCTTCTTGTTGGGATTTAACTTTCTTGAACTTTGCCGGCTTTCCCTTCACGCGGCGTTCGCAGCCAGCCCAGGTGGAATGCCGCATTACGACACCGGCGAGATAGCTGAGATAAGACAGCGACCCCGGTTTAGCAGATGAGCTTCCCTTGCCGCCCTTCTGCGCAGACTTTTGCTCAGGAAGCGCCTGTTCCGCCGGCAATGACTCCAGATTGACTAGATACCTGGCTCTCGGTCCATCAAACAATTCAATAAACTGTTTCTTGGAAAACGCCACTGCAATCTCATCGCATCGCTCGTTTCCTTCAAAGCCTGAGTGGCCACGCACATACTTCCAATCTATTGTGGCTGGTTTAAGACGCATAACCTGCCTCATCAGTTCTTCCCAAAGATCCCGATTAGCTACATCATTGCCCTCAGCATTTTTCCATCCACGCGAGCGCCACCCGTGAACCCATTGAGTAATACCGCGAATTACATAAGTGGAATCGGTGTAGACAATCACTCCCGATGCAACGGGCGTGTCTAGCAGAGCCAGAGCTCGAATGGTCGCTGTCATCTCCATGCGATTGTTAGTGGTGCCGGCTTCACCCCCGCCCAATTCTCGTACGGAACCGTCTGACAGAGCGACGATACTTCCCCAGCCTCCCGGACCTGGATTGCCGCTGCAAGCACCATCGGTGAAGATAACTATAGATTGCATTCCAGACCATCTCCTTGCGCGGGCACAACCCGCTTTCAGGGGAGGTATTCTAAGCAACATAGCGCCGGATGTCAAATAATGGCTCAGTAATGGATGAACCGATCCAGGCAAGCATCGGTGTGCAGCTTTACAGAAAGGACCAATTGGTAGATGGCCACAGTCTGGCTCCCCGAACTTACCAACGATCCATTTTACTTACTGACAGTTTAACCCATCTATTTCTTAAGACCATCGGCTATCGACCAGAGCATTTTGCCCTGCCATTTGGAGCCGGTTCGCTCCTCTTCTTTAAGCAGTTTGTCGAAATGTCCCTCAGGAATAAACCGAGATTTGAAATAACCGGTAGAGTCGGTTATCAAATACAGCTTATAGAACGCCTTTTCTAAGTTGAGCCGGTCCTGGCGTTCGAAATCAAAAGATTTCGATGCAGCCTGCAATTCATTGTATGAAACAATTTTGTTGCCATCTTTGTCGATCTTGCTAAAGTTTCGATTGAAGGTATCGCGAAAGGCACGCAAGTCCTCCAGTCGTTCAATTTTATTACTCGCCCACATCGATGCTTCGCTCAGATCCCGAGCGGCAATGCCGAGAGTATCCTCCTTGAACTTCCACGTATGATGCACACACTTCTGCAGGTCATCTACGTGCTTCGCCATCACTTCAATTTGCTTTAGCTCCTTGCCGGAATACTTGCCACTAGCCGCAGCGTCTTCAAGTTCTATCTTAGTAAGGTAGCCATCATTGTTCTTATCGAGCGCCCTGAACTTGTCTCGGCCAAACGTACACAACTCGCGCACTGCTTCTAAAGCTAGACGATCCTCAGTGTTTTGTTTCTGATCGCCTACCTGCTGATCAGATTGATTCGGCTTATCCATATTTGCGGCACCCCGGGGAGAAACGACTATCCATTATGTGTCTATTCAAACAATAAAATTGTTGGAAACAGCCGATGGGGAGTACCACCACTCATATTGAAGAAACCGAAACAAGGCAAATATCATGTTTCTCCAGCGCCTGAGACCGCGGCAAATCAACCCAATAATTGAGCCTTTCACGGGTTCCCTTTCAAGGCAACTCAACCACACATACGATTCTGCAATCAAACGACAGATGGCCAAGCCGTTCCCCCGTTTGGCATCATCGGAGCGCTTGTTGAAAACAATCAAATATTTGTATATGAAAATCGTGAGCACTGCAGACGCTTCTATCACTACGGAATTCGCAGGCGGCGAATTGAGAGCGAATTGAGAGCAAATTTGACAGAACTTACTCACCATTGTCCGGTTTGGTGCCACAATTATCCCATTCATGCCAGTGTGCCCCATTAACTGCACAAGTTCATTGTCAACCAGTGTCCGCCTTTCGCGTTTGGAACAAAATAATGCACGAGAAAGAAGTATCGTTTGGAGAGGGCTTGAATGGTATTGTCACGACCACCGAAGCCAGCACTGATGGCGACGGCAAGCCCTCTGTAATCATCACCCATGGTGCGGGTCAAGGCATGCAGTCGACGTTGTTGTCGAAGACAGCTGCACGGCTGGCAGAACTGGGGTTCATTGTGCTCAGATTCAATTTCGGATACATTGAGCGAAAATCAGCGCCTTCTGCCGGCGGGAAGAAAGAGCAACCTGATCTCCTCGCCGCAATTGAATACATGAAGAATCACGGAGAACCGATTTTGGTCGGAAAATCTTTCGGAGCTCGAGTTTGCGCAAATGTTGCACTGGAAAGAAGCGACGTGAAAGCTCTGGCGTTTTATGGAATGCCGCTACAAGGAATGTCCAAAACCTCCAAGCCGCGAGATTGGTCGCATCTTGCAAAGCTCAATGTTCCCCTGTTGTTTATTACGGGCGACAAAGACAAGCTTTGCCCACCCGACAAACTTACCGAAGTTTTGAGTGCAGTGAACGCACCGCTTACATCCGAAATCGTTCCTGGAGACCACTCTTTCAAACCGAGATCCGAAGACCTCGCGGTGAAACTCTGTACAGAATGGATCAACCAATTAGCAGCAGTTGGCAATGAATTAGCAGACTAAATGAAGTTTTCGAGCATTCACGCTAGTCGCTTAGCACCAACGGGTGGGACACTGAGAGTGCCTCTTAGCTCGGCAGCTGAGCAAGAAGACCACTGGGCGTGCAGGTGCGTTTACGATCGAAGTGTCATGAAGAATTATTTTTTCGGCTCGAGCGGGCGCGCAAACATTGCGCCGGTGAGGTTCTTCGACCAGTTCAAAGCCCCACTAACAGGTCCGGGTTCCAGTGTCACTTTCATCTTGGCTTTCGACGAAGATGCATCCATAAAGTGCGCCACCCCGTCAACCTCGCGGTACACTAAGCCGGTGTGTACAATGTCGATACCAGGCGGACTGCTGGTACATACCGCGACAATGTCGCCAGTTTTGAGTAGAGGCTCCACAGCAGCAAGCTTGTTGATAGGAATAAAACTCAGAGAACGCGAGTTGATATCATCTTCAATTCGCTTCATTTTCGGAATTAGATCCGGGTGCGCAGCGAGCTGTTTATAGCTTCCAGGATTCGCGGACATAAAACCGACCTTTTGAGTGAACGGTTCGGCGCCCGGCAGATCTGAGAGAATCTTCACAGTCCCTTTTGTTTCATTATCGAAAAACCAGTCAGTTGTATAGTGCAAACGCGTTGTGTAGTCTCCAACGACTCCACCTCGATATCGCGTAAGAGCAATCTCTTTCAGAAGGGCTGCAGGTGAGTGTTCCCCCTTCTTCACCATACGCGCCAGGCACAAGACATCCTCGAAAAAGGTTACGCAATCGAGTGCAGTAAGATTCACAGAACAGATCTCACGATCCGGCGAAAGTTCTAGAGTAAGACCTTCGTAAGGAGTGCCTTCCAATTCTCTCGCGATTCGACCTGCCAACTCACCAATAGACAGTGAGCCCCAGTGCCCTTCGCGGGACTTTGAAAGAATACGATCAAATACATCTTTACCCTTGAACGATAACGAATCCATTGGCCGAGCCGATGCAGCAACGTACGGGAATCCGGCTATCGCCAATGTCGATAAAGCAGCCTGAAGAAGAAAGTTACGGCGGGAGTGCATGACTTGCTTTGGTTGACGGAATGAAGTTGCTTGCAATTCATATTCTAGCTGACCACGGACAATATTAGCTATTCTTACAACCGAAGCGTCGTTTGCAAGACTGGGGCAATCGTTCGACAGCACAACCGCGCGGCAACAGTTTCTTCGAAACACTACTGCATTGATTTCACTTACGCAGTAGGCATACGACATGTGTCGTGCCCGCTGTAAAGCCTCAGACAGAGCTGGATAGGTGGGTTTAGAACCCGGGAAGAGCTGAACTTTTGAGAGAGTCTTGTTCCACACCTTCGACGGGAACCAAATCTGCCATGTCGTGTGCTCGTAAATAAGCTCGAAAGCTTGCCACCAGTTCTGGTGTGGTATCAACTTTAAACGGAGCAATTTTTGTTAGGGTTCGCGACCAATCGGTGCTCTTATGAACACCGTCAAAACCCTCATTAACGATGTGGGTCATATTACAAACCTGATGTAATTGTCCATTCTCAAGACGCACATATTTCTGTTTCAATAAGGTGGCGAGCATTCTTATTATTTGAGTGTCTTGCTTTTTCGAATTCACTGTCAGCGCACTATCTCGCCGAATAGTTTGAAACGAGTTCGGTTCAGGCAGGAGCGGAATGTCTCCGCCCATAACATTTACCACCTGGCTATTCTCTTCGCCAACAGCATCCCATGGGCGAGTCATCACAAAGCCTCGCGAATAAGCCCAGATATCCCCTTTTCGGTCGATCTCGCTGCCAATTCTTGTGGTCTCATCCACATTCGTGGTCTTTTGCACACTCAACCTATGTTTGTCGTCTCCTCTCCAGGTCCCTGCCGCCCACGATGGAATTCGGTACCATATACCTTCCGGCTGCGAAGTCAAATCACCACAAAGTCTGGTGCCCAATTTCAATTTCGGCAAAACAGAGGTGTCCCATTGTCCACTAGTGGGCGCAGCTATGTCCTGAATAGTCACACTGCCCTTCAGAATCCCCCGAGAGCGCTCAACCTGCCTCCCGCTTCCATTTGCATCATGCTCAATATCTTGCGCCCTTGCACTCAGAGAAAACCCATTGAGTACCGTCAGCATGCTTACTAAGGCACCAGAGCAGGACATCAAAATGAAATGACGCGATTTTCTCATTTTCAAAATAGTAACCTGTAGAACGGATAGCCTGCCAGCACAATCGAAACTAACTCGCCCGGATAAGAAATACCACGCATCACCGCAATGTGAAGACTCGCAGCCTTCACCCGTGTTTTTTCTCCATACTACTATCTAGAACGTCAATGTCAAGCAGCGACTCCAATCCAGCCTGACAACCATTATAGGCAGAGCCTGGCTGCAAGTTTACGCCCAAAGCAATCGCACTATTGGCGGTCGTCGCCAAGCTGACCGGATGGCCTTAATCGTTTTAGCAGCGAGCAGTTAATCGCGCTGCCAATACCAAAAAGAACTGATTCCACATCAGTAAATTTGAAGCGCAAAGAACTTCGGCAGGACCAACGCTCCAGTGGAATTAAGCAACCGGTGCCTCGAACAAGCGCCAGTGCGCCGGTTACTGTTTCTCCTCGCTCTTAAGCTGGATACTTCCAGAGTCGCCATATTTCATTCGATTCACCGATGAGAAGTTATTGCTCCGAAGATTTACGGAGGACAAAATCACCACATTATATGAGCATACGGTCGTTGTGGGTACTGCTGCGGTAAAGCAGTTTTCCCTAATGGAACACACGACTTACCAAAACCATTTGGAAATAGTTTCTTCCAACGGAGACTCATTCGGGGTTGGGTGACCGTGCCGCATAGCGGTAAAGATCTTGACCAGAGTGCACGCAACCTCAGCATCACCATGTTGTTGAAGCATGGCGGCTAACTCGTCCGAGATTTGTTTCATGGTCGACTCTAGATTGGCCGTATTGAATGGATCAATTATATGTTTGACGACGTCAATCACTTCCTGCGACGATTCGCTAACACCTTCCATCTGGATCTTGGTTATCACACCACGCAACATCATGTCTTTCTTTTGTTTTGTGTCTGTCATGAGTCGATCAAAATCGGCAGATGCCTGAGTGCGTTCTCCTAAATCGGAATTCAGACTCGACAACGATTGCCCGCTAGCTTTCAGAGGAGCCGGCGCTGCGGCCTGCGATTGTTCAGCAGGTGTTTCCGCTACATCAAGAGAAGGTTTGGCAGACTCGTCGGTATATTTTCCAGACTCTTGAAGTCGCGCTAAGTATGGATTTACAGCTGATGATCGAGAGTTGGATGAGTAAGATACCGCCGGCGCTGACGCAGGATCAGCCGGTCCTGGTGCACTGGTCCTCTGATTGGTCCCGGTAGTCTGGGCGGTGCACTCCAATTCTATGAGGTTGAATATCAGGTCAATATCGCTACTTTGCTGGCACCATAAGGTAGGCGCACCGGGTAAGTCTGTTCGGTAAAGCGACCATGACGGAAGTTTCAGATTCCTTTCACACTTCACCACGATAGTAAATGTAATTGAAGAGCTATCGGTGCGAAAAGGAAGTTCAATTGAGTTCTGCCAATCGGCCTTCGCTCTGGTAGAGAGCGAGCGAAGATCCTGAACGGCAGGCATCGTCAACATCTCCGGCAAACGTGACGAAGAAGGTTTCTTAGCAGACTGACCAAATTTAAACATCGCTCCTCCGTACTACGCCTTAAGCACCTTGCCCACTCTTTCAGTAAGCCAAACTCCTTGACCATTCATCCAAGCAGTTTCAACAATACCAACCACTGTTGACAGCCGAACTTTGCTGGTGCGAGCTACTTCTTACCAGACTTCATCACCAGCCCGCCGACTGCCATCGTGAGGTATCCGGCAAGAGGGAACGTGTGAAAGAACCCGAATACGTTACCCAGCCACAGCACCGCCCCAATTGCAATTATAACGCCGCCCAGAATTCCCATGTTAAGCCCCCCGTTCACGTTTTTACTTCATTCCCCGAAAGCAAGAAAACTATCAGACACCTCACCGCTCGCATGCCGACTAACTATCGGGATAGGTCGGACCATTTCGCCGACATGTGGCGCCATAGCTAGCAGCGGCATCCAGTCGCCATGAAAGTTGACAAACCGGGTACCGGTCAAGCTTCTACCGGGGTCACTCTTCAAGGGCTACGTCAGATCTTCTACTTGACATCTGCTGGAATTCTCATAAGCCGACACATACTGTGCGTCCCGGTTCTAATGCTGATAACCAAGGTTCATCCGTGTTTCCAAGGTCATTACTCGGCGACCTCCCTTCCCGTTTCCTGGACATGCCCGAGAGGCTACGTTACGTCAGGAGAGTCAGCAATATGATGAGCCGACCGTCACAGAGTTGAGTTACCCGTGTGTAACCGTTGTATTCCATGACGATGCTATGAGCTATCCCTGAGGAGCGAGAGCTATTCCGCTAGACACAGAATGAAATGCCTCGATTAAATGCCATCAGTTGAAATGAGTAATGTGCCACCACAATTTGAACCGAGCTTCATCGCAGTTGAGAAATCGCAATTTGGATAAACCCCCAATGTTCAGTTAATTATTGATGTGTCTATTCTCTGTCCCTGAAATTATTGGTGCAACTCCCGTCTGAGCGGCGCGGAAATGACGCCCCTCAAAACCGACGGGTACACGATGTCCACTAGCTTGAGCATATTTCTTTCCTTCTCAAAGTTCTTTTTGAGGTGCAAGCTCCGGGCGAACTCAAAAAAATAACTCGCTTTCAGCGCTGCAGTCAAATCACAGCTATGCAAGACTATTCCCTCAACCTCGTAGAAACTGCCACACGAACGCTGATATTTTTGCTCGGCGCGAAATATCCTCCCTCGCTCTATGGCAGCCGTCACCAGCGCTTCGTCCGTGACTAATCCGAGGCGGCTCCGAGCAACAGCCCTTACATTATCGAATATCTCCATGGACATTTTTAAATTATTCATGGCAAAGAGAATCTTGCCGTGCTCATTTTGCAGCAACAAAAATGACTCCGGATTACTCTTTAGATCAGCTACAGCGGAGAACTTGCTAAGGAAATTCTCTGCTTCCGTGTTCAAATCCAATTTTCTCAGGAGAGCAGAAGTTTCTACAATGTGTTCAGTGCGAGAATTCGTTGCATAATACAAATCGCGCTCCAAGAGGTCCATACTCCTCCGAACAAGTCGTTCGCATTCCCCCCGATTGTGTATGGAGCGAGCGACAGGCAACATCCACTCGATCTCGTCGGTTTCGATCATTCCCGACTTTTCCGCCTCAGCAAAATGCGAATATGGAGCCTGTTTCATTACCATTGCTAACGAGACAACACTTGGAAGAATAGCGCGCCTCTCCTGCGAAGTACTCAAATCAATTTTCTTGAGATATAGATTGGCTCGATGATCTTCCCCTACCGCGTGAGCAGCTAATGCCGCCAAAAGACAATGATCATTAATATACACTGTGTCCCGCCTATCAATTGGAGTGCGGGGCTCATGAGGACACATGTTAATTATGCGCAAAGCCTTTTCTGGCATTTTCTGCGCTAAAAGCTCAGCGATAATAAAGTGTTTGCAGTCCTCTAACTCGCCCGAAAGAACTCGCTTGAATAGTGTATCTAAGACCTTATGCGCATCCTCAGTCTTTCCTTGAGCGTAGCAGCATCGCGCCAATGCCACACGCGAAAGCGGTTCGTCGCAATCAGCTATGGCAACCAACTGCCCTTCCGCTGCGGAAAAATCGCCAGCTAACTCATAAATCTCAGCCAATCCTCGCCGAATACTATCGCTCAGAGTCGGCATTATTTTTGAACCAAATTCGTGCAACAGATCACGATAGATTTTAAGCCTCTGATTCGCGCTAGCATCAAGAACAAGCAGGCATAGTTCATGATATTTCAAATAAGAGAGTGGTTCCCCTGCGAGGTGCACTTTTTCAAAAAGCCGAAACCCTCTTAGTGCAATTTTTCGGTGCTGAGCTGCTTCAGCGCTGATAATCTTCGATTCGACGTTAATTTGATAAGGGCGCTTAGGATGTCCGGGAACATAAAAATACACTCCATCGGCAGCGCCGCTTAATTCTACCGCAAGCCAAAAGTGAGCGTAAGCGCTCGGCAGCAAATCAGCAGCCTCAAACTTCTTCAGCCACCCGGTAAGCAATGCAATGCGGGCGTCATACGACATCGAACTCCGATTTATGGGATACAGCTCAATGGTGCTCGCGCCTATGTGAATTGAATGGGAATTTGTAGTGGTCAGATGACTGAAACTATGATCAACGGCGCGATTAGTTCGGGTCAAAACAAACATCAATAATGATATACAGACAACGACGCACATTCCGAAGATAAGTACCCATGCACTTAAACGTAATCTGCCTCGCCTGCCGGACGCACAAGAGGACCTCAACTCGGCGCCCTTTCCCTCCTGAATCAAAACGAGGTCATGAGCCATCTCGTCCATATTTTGATAACGCACGTCGGGATTTTTCGCCATTGCTCGCGCCAGTACAATGTCCCACTCCGCACCATGTTCAATGGAGGGCATAACCTTCGTTATCGGCACAGGCTCTACATTAACGTGAAGGTGAAGAAGACCAATTGGATTATCCGCCACCAAAGGCGGCGCCCCCGCCAACGCCTCGTAGAGTAGACAGCCCAGAGCATATATGTCGGACCGATTATCAACGCTTCCTCCTGTGCATTGTTCCGGGCTCAAATAATAAATGCTTCCAACAAGTTCTCCCGTTTGAGTAAGACGTTGACTCTCTCGAACACCATCAGGAAGTACTCGAGCCAGACCAAAGTCGACAATCCTCACCAACTCAGCAGCAGTATCAGCATCACGTACAAGCATTATGTTGCCTGGCTTGAGATCGCGATGAATAATTTGCATTCTGTGAGCGTGTGCCATTGCCCGGCAAGTCTGTATTGCTATCGGCAACAATTTATCTGTAGAGACGTGTCCCTCTCTACAGATGACCTCGTGCAAAGATTCACCTTGCAGGAACTCCATAGCAATAAACGGAAGCGCACCGTATATTCCAAACCGATAGAAAGTGGCGATATTGGGATGAGAAAGAGTGGCCAGAACTCTCCCTTCACGCTGAAATCGCTTTCGGCTTTCCTCATCATCTACCAGGGAAGGTTGAAGAAATTTGAGTGCTACAGTTCTCCCCAGACCTATCTCCCTGGCTCTGTAGACATTGCCCATTCCGCCTTCGCCGAGATGCCCGACGATTTCATAGCGATCATCGAAGATACTACCGGTAGTCAAATTAAATGACATGGAGAAAGCACTTCTCGCAATTCGCCGTTCCCAAAAGAATACCATGTTAGAGACGCAACTTCGTTTGTCAGCTCCAATTGTACAGTGGCTGTCACGTCTGAGTGTGTCCATCGCAAATCGCCCGACATCGCCTCGCATTTCACCACAGTCGGAAGCGACGCAGCAAAAAGCACACACACGCACTTTAGTGTCAAATTCTGCGTCCATCCGTAATATCACCGAGGAACGCTCATCATGAAATTTGAACCCTTACGAAGTGTAGACAAACATAAAACCGAAGAAGAGGCCCGACAAGAAGCTCAAGCTAAAGGACACAGAGAAACACCCGAAAAAAACCAGCTTGACCAATCGGAAGCAGAAATGGAAGCCGAATCCGTTGAACGAAAGAAACGGGGACATCAAAGAGGATTCGGAAAGAATCAGGGCAAAGAAGGTCAAGAGAGAAGTGCCCCTCATGGAACACGTGCTGAAGGAGCTGAACACGGATAACCAATTTGCAGTTACAAAATCCACAGCGATTACACATTCAACACAAGCTCTACGGTCATCTCTTGCTAAGAAATGACCGCTTCGTTTTCTCAGCATTGGGCACGGGTATGTTAGTTGAGTTCCTTCCCGAGCCGTGCTATGAAAGTAAAAATGATTTTGTCGGCATTGACCGAAGCAAAGAGTCCATTCTTTCGTCCAATAAAGTATTCGCTCTTTCCGCCGCTGGGCCTGTGCACTCTGGCTGCATACCTCTCGCCCGATGACGAAATCAACCTTGTTGACGAACACGTGGAAGTACTTAGTCTAAACGATCAGCCTGACCTCGTTGTAATACAGGTGTACATAACTTCGGCTTATCGGTCATATCAAATTGCCGATCATTATAGGAAGAGGGGTTGCTATGTTGTGATGGGAGGGCTGCATGTTACCTCACTGCCAGACGAAGCCGCCGAACATGCCGATACCATAATCCTCGGCCCGGCTGGCGATGCATGGCCTCGTTTCCTGGCAGACTTCCGGGCGAAATGTCCGCAAAAACGCTATGTCGCAACTACCCGCACTTTGGAAGGCAAGCCGCCCATCAGACGCGACCTGATCAAGAGAGAACGTTATCTTTGTCCCAACTCCATAGTGGTATCGCGCGGATGTCCGCATACGTGTGATTTTTGCTACAAAGAAGCATTCTATAGTGGTGGCAGATCGTTCTATACACAGCTAGTTGATGAAGCTCTCGCCGAAATCCAAAAATTACCGGGAAAACACGTCTATTTCCTGGACGATCATCTTCTTGGTAATGAAAGATTCGCAAACGCACTGTTCGATGGAATGGTTGGCATGGGAAAAGTCTTTCAAGCCGCATCTACCGTGCAAGCCATACTCAAGCCAGGGCTTCTGGAGAAAGCAGCCAAGGCGGGAATGCGAAGTGTGTTCGTCGGTTTTGAGACGCTTGACGCAACCAATTTAGCTGAACACGACAAATACCAAAATCTGAATCGCGATTACGGTGCTGCTATAAAACGAGTGCATGACTGTGGCATAATGGTCAACGGCAGTTTCGTTTTCGGCATGGATAATGACGATGAAAGTGTTTTTAGCCGCACGGTTGAATGGGGCGTAAAACACAGCATTGAGACAGCAACTTTCCACATTATGACGCCTTATCCCAGCACCGCCTTGCACACCCGGATGGCTGCAGAAGGAAGGATTGTACACAACAACTGGGATCTTTATGATACACGGCATGTCGTTTATCAGCCCGCCAAACTATCCCCCGAGGCATTAGAGCGTGGCTATTGGCGCGCCTACAAAGAGTTCTATTCCTGGAATTCAATGTTCACAAGTGCGGGAGTCAAGAGCGATCTTCGCGCGCAACTTCGTCATCTATCGTACGCGGCTGGATGGAAAAAATTTGAACCCGTCTGGGACTTGTTGATTCGGACCAGGCAGGTCACGCGGATGCTGCCAATGCTTGAAGCAGTGCTTGCCGCATACGGCCGATTCCAGTCGCCGATCGAACGGAAAGGCGCCCAGCCCTCCGCGTCGCAGTTGTTGACTGCCGACCAGTAGCCAGCCAGGGAAGTGCCCCTCGCCTCTCCAAAATCAAAATCGGGCGAATGACATCCATAGTCTGTCGCAACTAAACTCCATGTCCACACCATAAGCAGTTCCGTTCAAGAGACTCCCTCCATCAGAACATTGAGTTCTCGCGTTGATGCAACTTCCAAAGATCAGATTAGTAACACCGGGGCGGATACTCCTCTACGTTTTTTTGCTGCTTTTGCTCGTCTCGTATGCTGGTTCAATATTGCTGGGGATGGCATCGCATTTAGACCTGACCACCACTTCTATTTCGGAATCCGAAGTGGACGCGCAGTTGCACGCGATCAAGAGAAAGACGCGCGCCGGCGAGGATGACCTTCAAGTAATCATCTTTCCTGAAGGCGCGCTGTTTACAAATGTGTTTTATGGTTATTCGCTGGTCAATATAGGCTTGAACCGCCCCGGCGATAAAGCTTTTACCCAAGACAGCCTGAGTGAACTACAGCGAATAATTGAGAAGATCAAAACCTACAAAGACAAGACTCCATTCAATACGACGAAAGACAAATTTCTTCCTGGTGGAATTATCTATGCAGGAAATCTCAATCGCCTTCGTGCCGGCTATATTCTTCTCGGCGGCAAGAACGCGGAAATAGTCTCTGAGTTTCACACTGACATTGGCAAGATTGCCGAGGCTTTTTCCAGAGTCACTGCGCCAATTCCGGAAAGTTACCTGGACTATTATGCTCCAGTCGACGGAGTTTGCGCACTCGACGCACTTCGGCTACATGACGAGTTGTTCGGATCCGATTACTCAAGGATTCGGCTAAGGTGGCTCAACTGGATGAAGACGCACCTGGACCCGGAAAGCGGATCAATGATCACGCAATCGTCAAAGGGCAGTGACACAATCATTGAAGGATCCAGAGGTTGGTCAGTAGCATGGTTGTTGGCGATTATGCCAGGTCTCGACCAGAAATTTGCCCTGGAACAATACAGAATTTTTCACGATGAATGGGTTCATCCATTTGGTCTGGGATGGGCCGGAATTGACGAGTGGTACAAGGGTCGAGAAAAGCCTACTACCGTCAAAGTTGGCATAGTGGTAGGTAGTCTTGGAGCCGGATCCTCGGGACTCGGTATAGCCGCCGCCCGCGCAAACGCAGATTACGCTTCGTGGCATAAAATTCTTCGCAGCCTTGAATCATTCACTGCACCATTTTACTCCTGCTATTCGGGCGAAAAGACCTACATGTTCGGGCAGGGCTTGATGTGTGACACGGTGGCACTCTGGGGAAAGACAATCATTAACTGGAAGGCTCCGTCACCAAGTTCGATACCAGTTACCAAAGGCGGCGATCCTTTCGGCATGGCGATAGGAGCCTACGCTTCAATCTTCCTTTTAGCTTCGCTCTTCCTGCTCCACCACATAATTCGAATGATGAAGAGCAAAGACTACATGAGACCGGCCATCACCCAAACGATGGTTATTGCCGGGATAATTCAATTGAGTTTGGCCCTTGTTGGACTCTGCTGTCCATTGGTTGGATGGATGCAAATTGTTATGCTCATGGCGATCACAGATTTGATGGAAGAGCTGTGCATCCGACCCACAATCGTCGCCAGGCTGTACAGAGAACAGGAAACAAAATCTAACTCGTAATGGCTCAACTTTCGGCGCAGCCACCTTCACTAAAGATCGCAACTTCAAATTTACTGCGCTCGAAGCTAGCACCGTGCGTCCGGATTACGGGTCGCTACAACTACTGAGGAGCATGGAAAAGACACGATTCTGCCCCTCTACATAGGTTCGCTAGTGATGAACTAAAAATGATCCCTCCTACCCAAACGGTTAACCTTGATAGAATCGGCAAGATCTTGAATAAACTTCGCCTATAATCAAGAGCGGTTACTGTCCGCCCGCATTATCAACGTAGAGTCCTCGCAGCGCCGGGCGCCGCACTGCATCAGCAAGAATGTCGGTGCTGTCACTAAACAGGTCTACGCTACCAATGAGTCGCCGGGTGGCGAGTTTCCTGACCGCAGGATCACTGATTTTGGCAGTAATCGATTGAGAGAAGACACCCATGCTAATCACAAGAAATGGTCGACCGTGGAACTGAGAGACGGTGGTTCGCAGCGGTTCAGTGATATTGAGTTGGTTGTGCAACGTGGCCGCGTACTCGTAAGCCTTCGAAAGATGGAGCTGACGTTCTTCCCAACCCTGCGCTGATAGCGCCTGTTGGAGTATCGGTTCCAGCAAGCCTCCAGCGACCAGTTTTCTAAAGGCACTTCCGAACCACTTTGGATAAGGTGCGTAACGTCTCTCCATCAAGAAACATAGTCGCATCAAATCGCGCACCAGACGCGCACCGATTATCGCTGATCCAATTTCATCGCCGACAATGCCGGCTCGCCCCATTAAATGTTCCTCTTGCTCGATCCTCGTCCAGCATGATGCAAGCAGATACAGCCAAACATCTTGTGGATAGTAAGCGAATTTCTTGCGCATTTCCTCTAACCCTGCTTCATCGCGGAAAACACGGCCAGCCGTCAGGCAAAGCAGCTTTTGTTCCGGAAATGTCAACCAATCTGCAGGAGCTATCTCATCGGCAACATCGAAGCCGAGATAATCATAAACGAAATCACGAATAGACATCACCTCAACGCGATGATTGATCATACCTTCTTCGCCATCATCAAGCAGTTGCACGCCGTTCTCCAGAGGGATCGAATAGCTGGTTGAATAGCCCAGAAACTTGCGCGGTAATCTTGCGCTGAGAGTCTGTACAACACGTGCTCTGTATTTGATCAAGTCATCTGGTCCGACGAACAACATTACACGTGGTCCCCAATGGTGATCAGCAGACATCTCCGTATCAAAACCCAAGACTTCAGAACCGCTGCCGATGAGCGCAGCACTATACTGCATGTCTGAAAAATCTTGCCCTATGATGGGTGCCACCAATTCGCGATAAAACGACTCACACAGATCAAGCCCTGCAACAAATCGTGTACCCGACGTGGTTGGTACTTCTTCTTTCATCCAATTATTCTCCGAATCAATGGAGCTAATCCGTTCTTCGTATTCGCCAATATCCGTAACCTTAGAACGCCGGAGGATCAGTTTTCGAGAACGAATTTCGGTCGTACACATCAAGCAACCTTAATCTGCATTCGATGGATGAGATTTACAATGCCCCTATATTTACAGCAGTTCCAATCTAAGGTGGATCATTGACAATAGAGAAGAAGATCCGCTCAGATTCTCTAATAATAACAGTGGTCAGATCCTTCTTTGCAATGGATAAAAAAATACGATCAGTTTTACCTCCCGTTGATCAATCAAAAAGGAACTCTTCAGCCATCATAAGATTGGTGGCAGACCGGGTAATTTCATTTGAATCTATTTCCACCACAAGTCCCATGAGCGCAATCGTATCCCTGAAGATCGCCGCAACATCTGTCTCTTCGCTCGGTGAAGATCGATTTTCAGCTGTCAACATCAGCCTTGCAAGTTAATTACCGAGCTTTGATTAACCCGCCGACTCCCTGCACCGCGCTATAATCTCGGTTCACCTGCCCGTGCAACAATGAGTCAGCCTGTCAAATCTCTGTGCTTGATCCTGGCGCTTTCCCTTACAGGGATTGCGGCAAGAGCCGGTGAGACGCCCGAACAACCTTCTGAGCCAAAAGTTGCCAACCTGACTCCAGTTGCCCGCGATATTGCTCAGCAGTTGGGCGTAGTTCCACTCATTGAAAAACTTCAACAATACAAAATCCAACCTCCACGTGACACTACTGGCGAGATCGACCGCCTCAAGGCAAACCAGGCCTTAACTTCGAAAGTACTCATCGCATCTCTGCAAGTTAGAGATGTCACCGCAAGAATTGAGCGCGAACTCTCGCTCATCAATAGGATGCGCGGACTCCTCCAAGACAGACGAGATCGTGCCATCAAACTAAACTCAATAGAAAACATAGTAGCCAGCGGAGCCTTGAGTGAAATTGGCAATGTCGGCTCCTTCTTTACTAACGAAGTACCAGGAGAAGTAGTTCAGCTCGTTGCCGGAGCAGCAACGATTAGCCTGGGCAGCTGGGCCCTTCATCAGCAAAGCGGAGGAAGGCATCCGGGTGTTGTGCGCCCCAATATGTTGGCTCAGGTTTTCAATATTCCGACGGATAAAGAATCTGAGTACCCTGCTTTCGTCTGGACAAGCCTAAACAGATCCGTTGTCGGCGGTAGTCAAACGAGGTTGCAATCGCTGCACAATCGTTGGCGCCAATTTAAGGTTATTCCAAAGAACATCAAAACTCCGGAAGGACAACGTCGCATTGCAATTCTCACTAATACAAGTCGGTTCGCTGCAAATATCGGCACTTTCAATGACCAGTCCGACATGCTCTTTGATCTCCGCTCCGAAATCTTTCAGCTCGATCGCGAATTGCTCGAATTAATGCAGTGCGCTCAAGAGCTAAATTCGGATTGATCGATATCCCGAATCATCCCTTGTGATCAACTCAATCATATTAAACTTGCGGCAACATCGCCGAAACCTTCCAGCTCGATCGCGAATTGCTCGAATTAGTTCTCAGGCATCGATTGCCACCGTTGCTCGCGAGCATACCCACGTTGTTTCAAAATCCCAAATTCTACTTTCGAATTGTGAGCGCAGCCGTGGCTAATGAACTTGCTTCACATTCGTTTCCCTGAGCTTTCAACACCATTGCAAGGTTGTCCACCGAATTTTGCCTCACGAATAGCCAGACTACGCTTGTATAACGGTTCAGCTTCGGCGCCATGCCCTTGTGCACGTTGCAACTCCGCAAGATTTAGCACACTAGTGGCAACAGCCGGATGTTCAGAACCAAGCACCTTCTCATTGATCGCGAGGGAACGTTGGTCAAGAGCCTGCGCGGCTCGATAGTTATTTTCTGCTTTCAGAATCTCCGATAGCACATGCAAGCTGCATGCAACATCCGGGTGTGAAGATCCCAATGATTTCTCTTGTATGGCCAGAGAGCTCAGAGCACGAACTCACAGGATCTTAGCTGATGCTTTCGCTTCCACATCAAAGAGCACTGAACCGGCTTTGCTCGCGTTCAATATCGACAATGGGTGACTCCCGCCGATTTACTTCCCCGATGTATTTGCCGTATCTCGATCGGGCACACCATTGCGTCGTTCAATGTCGGAGAACTGGAGTGCCACCACTAACAGATCGGGTTTGTAGGAGGCGGGTAGGGGTGGCAGCTTCAATGCTTTTACCATCACGATTGCTTGTTCATCCACATCGTTATTACCACTGCCTTTGAAAATTTGTACCCGGGAGATATCTCCGCCCCGCTTGACACCCACAAGTAACTTGAGCTGTCCCGATCCGGGTTTAGCTTTCCAACTCGCCACAAGCTTCTCAATGAGCTCCTGCCGATACGACTCTAGATGTGCATGAGTTTTGTCCGTAGATTCTACTGCTTGCAATTTTGAAAGTTCGATCTTAAACGTAATGCTCTCTCCTTTGAACCAATCGGGCAGGGGGGCGAATTCTGTCGCCCGAACGGAAGAAAGAAACTGCTTGTCTAGCAATGAATAGCCGGAGCCTTCCTGAATCTCTGATGAGAGTAGCTTGCCATCTTTACCCACATTAACCAATAGTATTGCGCCTACGCCAGATATCTCCGGCGTAAAGAACAAATTAGCAGCAATAGACATTAGCATCGCCCTGCGGTACGGACCAATGTTTCCCATCGCTCTGCAGGGGGCAGCAGGTATCTTTAACGCGATTTCTCCACCAGCGGTTCCAAGCCCCAAACCACTTCCCGGATCGCCCTCGCCATCTTTACCATCTGGTGCTCCTGAAACACCATCTGGAATCTCTACCTTCACCGGGACAGTGGTTGTCTTTCCATTCTTTGTTACTATCCTTTCCTCTACGGCTACGAAAGATGTATATTGTGTCATCAGATGATAATCAACAGCTGTCTTAACGATTTCATCTTTGAGTGCTTTGTTCACTGAGCCTTTTTGGGCGCCAAGCCAATCTTCAGCCATGAGGCGATCAACTTTGGAACGGGCCCAAATAGATTTGATTACATCGTTGCTGTTTTGCTTTTCAGGAAAGACAACATTCAGTGTTTGCTTATAAGGCTTGCCCGCAGAGAAGCCGGTGAGCGTGATGGTGCCAGCACCTGGTGCTAGATAGCGCCCCTTGAAATACAACGGTTTCTCTGCCCAGACATCGGATACCTCAGCCGGATAGACTTCTTTGACCGTGACTCCCTGAAAATTCAGTTTCACATCGGTGAGAATGGGGGAACTGATTCGCTTATAGAATTTCTCGCCAACAACGCAGCCAGGGCTATCGAGCAGCACATACTCCGCTTCTCCCCCACCATCTTGCGCAATACCGTCAATCAAGAATCGGTTGACACTCCTGCCAGTGCCAAAAGGAAACCACCGAGATGTCCCTCGATATTTCCGCACAAGTCCCCGTACTTCGAAATCGTTCCCGACGTAACCATCTGTCATGAAGACAACAATGCGCAAGCGATGATCATCGGCCGGCAATGAGCAAACCTTCTCAACAGCGGGAGCCATCCAGGTGCCACCGTTTGCTTGCAATGCTTCGATCCAACCTTTTGCGTGTTGTCGCATTGATGCACTAGCCTTCTGAGGAGTGGGAGCGAATTGCGCAATGGTATTGTTAAATGCCAGAATCTGGAGCGTGTCATCAGCATTCATGTGATCAACAATGTAATCCATAGTTTCTTTGGCTTTTGCCAGAGGTTGTCCAGCTTGAGAGCCTGAGCAATCGATTAGGAAAATCATTTCCTTCGGCGCGACGTCAACTGGTTTTACTCGCTTGGGAGGAAGCAGCATGAGGGTGAAGTAGCCCGACTTGTTATCACGGTGAGTAAGATATCCACTCTCCAAACTGTTCTTCGCAACGCCCCAGGTGAGCACGAAGTCTCTGTTGGGAATCGTGGCTTTGTCGGCAAGCATTACATGAGCTTTCCATCCCGGCTCGGGTGATATCTTCACTTCGTGCAATTTGGACTGCAAGTTTGATATGGGCACGCCGGCGGCAATGTCCACTTCGATGGAAATATCATGTCCTGCGCGCGTCCCTGCAGATACCACAGGCAAATTTATCCGTGGAGCACCGCTGGTATGCGGGAGATCTTTGATATCTGTTTTTTCGGTCGGTTGTCCAGGGTTAAACCTTGCGCCAACCACGGTAGGAAAGACGAATGTAAAATTGCCGGAATCATATGGCAGTAGATCAACGTACTTAATTTCGATCTCTACTACCGCGCCCGGCTCGATATTAGCTACAGATTGAGTGAATACATTGGGACGGTCCTGATCAAGCAACGACGCAGCATGTCCCTGAGACTTTGCTTGATCATACATTTTTCGAGCTTCTTCTTTCGTCCTGACGATTCCCTTAATAACACGATTTCCGATCCTCATCGTCATTTCGTCCACCGCCGCATTTTCGGGAAGAGGAAAAGTGTAGAGCGCTTCTATTTTGTCCTTAAAGGGATTCTGAAAGGTCTGTTTGACCGAAACCCGGGCTACGTAACCCGACACCTGTGCTTTTACGGCGGTGTGCTTGAGAGGACATGCACCCAGAGTTTTCCCACCCGGAAGCATCGCTAGCAAATCCCCGGGACCTTTGTTGGACGACATTGTGGTGGGCACAGTGTTTGAGCTAATTGCCAGGGCGCCTTTTGTCCGTTGATCCTGTGAGCAGGAGGGTCCAGTGCTTGAGTAAAGGACAGTCAATAGCGAGAGAATAAATGTCAAAGCCCCTCGAAACCTATTAACGTTAGCTCTCATAATAGCTCCTCTGCATTTGTCTCCAGAAGCGGCTAGATGCCTCTGTGCCGAACTGCTGCAACCGTTTTTTCTACGAACTGGCAAGATCGGATGATCAGTCCACTGTCTGTTCGCCGCCTCACTTACATATACCCGCGCAGCGGATGTGCCTCGTTCATAAGACAAATTGAACCCATCATATGAAAATTAGTCAGACCAGTGATCCCTGCAAGGAGATGACTTTCGCCAACCTGTACCGTAAACAACTTAGCTACAACATCCGCATAAAGTTCCCAACATCAGGTTACGAAAACGATCTGCAAACAGCGATACCAAACGGAGGAATAATATTATGCAAGCTGATCTTTACACGCGAGATGTCATTCTCCAGAAACCCAAACAAGCAGCCGAATCAGCACGGCTGGCAATGCTGTCGACCAGGCACCCGCGCACTAACCCGGCTA
>JAKFUT010000047.1 GCA_021732565.1 Candidatus Obscuribacterales bacterium | reverse complement strand
GACAAGAAGAAGGCAATTGATGAACTTCGCAGCGACTTCAACGCAGGAATCAAACGCGCAGACGAGGAGCTAGAAGCCGTCAAACAAAAGGTGTTGGTAGGGCTGCAAGCACTCGCGCCAGATATGGCTAAAGCGCTCGCCAGAGTTAACCCGGCGGTGCAAAACCTTTTCAAAACGGTTGAAGACAATGTACCAGAAGCATCGCGTCGGGATATACAGCGTAAAGTGGCCAGATACGTACACATGGATCCGAGTAACGCGGAGCATGCAAAGCTGAAAGCGGACCTAACTCCATACCGTGGAGTTGTTGCTGCGGCGGACAATGCAGCCAAGGAGCTAAAAGCTGCTCGTCCAATTATGAGCAAATACGATCCGCCTGCCATAGAGTTGGAAAGAGCGGTAAACAACAGCTACTTTGCTCGGCAAAAATTCGCAGATCGCCTGAAGGAAACCGGATATACAAATCAAGCACGGGATCTTAGCAAGGATGCTCAAAAGGTAATGAGCGATAATCCAGATCCCTCATCCGAAGCCCTGCGCATGCAGCAGCAACTAGAGGACAGCCTGAAGGCATTCGATGTGTTCAAACCTAAGCGTTGACCTTCAGAGCAGGTACACCAAGAACTAGGAAACTGTTTTCTTGAACCGTGCCCCTAGTTTGGGCGCACGCTCATCCAGAAATGCAATGAGTTCTTCCTTTGCCTTGTTGAGCAGAATCGCCTCATCGGTATTTCCGCCAAGATCAGGATGTGCTCCATTGGACAGCATCTGCTTTTTCCAGGCACGATTGATACCAGATACGGTGAGACTTTCTTCCATTGACAGACCCAGCATCTGGCACGCTCTACGTAGGCTGGACGGCGCTCGTATGCCTCGTTCATCAGCAGAGAGTCTGTCCGAACCATGGCTAGATACAAACGAGGTTTTGCTCTGTTCAATTTCACTATCAGCGCTAACTAACATTTCCCATGTTACCAAACGCCCTTCAATCTCAAGGGCATCCGTGTCCCTGTTTTGAGCCCTGTAAAAGGAAGCAAGGATACTGGCTACCAACATGACTTGATCGCTTTCCTTTCCGAAATTTTTCTCTGCTACACGCAACGCATCTAAGTACCTGATCTCCGCTTCAATAAACAGGCGGCCCCGCACGAGGGCTTCCGCTGCAACGAGAAAAGAATTGAGGGCTGTTTGATTCTGCTTTCGTAAGTTCAAAGAACGATTGTTAGTTTCGGCGGTCTGCTGTCGGGAGAGCGTTGTTAACATTCTTAGCCTTTGGGTCAAGTAGTACAACCAATCACATGTGAGCAATATAGAAAGAATATCTTCGGGGGCAAACGGCAGACTAGCTGCGCTTCAAGCCATGATACTCAGTAATTCTGTCGAAATCTTGGCGATTTCTCTTTTTCTTCGAATATCCAGGGCAATCAAGCCACATTAGACAATCGCCGAGTGTGCCAACACTCAATTCAACACGCTAATTATTACCGTCTCTATGTTATGAAAAAATTATGGAGCATTCATGTAGTATCCCCGGGCAGTTTGTGGAGTTGACCGCGACCGACGGACCGAGGATTCGTCCCTCACCCGCCTGAAAGAGCGGAGATAGCGGCGCAGCTGGTATCCACGAACTTGGGAGACTACAACAGACTGCAAGAACTAATGCTTTGTGTACTGGTCTTATTTGTCCTACATCGCATAGACCACTAGAATAATTGGGTCTTCCGCAATTGGAGCTAACCTGATGACAAGGCTTCTTCCTGAGGAACCAACCGACTACCCCGCGGCCCATAGCATGGACACATCCTGGTACGCCGTGGACAGCGAAGGACATATCGCCGAATTTGAAACTGGCGAAACAGGGGTTCTTCCGGAAATCGCGGCAGAAGAGAATAGGAATTTCGACTTGCTGTTAATACTGGCCAATACGCCATCTATTGACTGCTATGTGGCTGACGCATTGGAGAAGAAGCCCAACATTACGGTCTCCAATCTGAAGGAGCTGAGCCTCGCTGTATCAAATAAAGACCTGGGAAAGTCTGCATGGCAAAGCTTCGGAGCAGACCGAAAGTTGTCGTCGAATGGCTATACCGTGAAAGCAGAAGGCATCGACGGGGTAATTGAGATCTCGGTCACTGAAGAGGTCTCAGGAAAACGATCTTCCTCGTTTTACGACATCATAGTCATTGGTTCGGATTACGCCAAACTGGTGGAAGCACTGCCACAGACCGAACGACCGGAGGCCAATCCACTAAGACTGAACTGCTCGGTGCCCTCGGATAAACAACTAATCTTCTTACCGACAATATCTCTGCAAAATCTCAGCCAGCTACTGGAACAAGGATTGGTGGAAGAAGGATGGGACTACTTTGACCTGAGCCTTCGACGGTTTGGAGTGTTCACTTACGAATCAGGCGACTATGTTTGCAGCGATAGATACACGTTCGAGACCGCGCCCCACAAGCCGATTCGAGTGAACGAAATTCCGGAGCGCATGAGGGAACTCATCGAAGGTGTGCGCTTCGGTGACGTCCAATTTAGCCGAGGCGAAGAGGTTTGGCCACGTCGATATTACAGATGTAGGGGGTGGCATGCAGAAATCTGAAGATAACACAGTGCCACACGACGGCACCATCAACAACGAGACTGCTGCAATTTCAGATTCGTCCAAATTTCGTATCCCTGAGCTCCCTCAATTTGACGAGCGGCACGTAACTCTCAACGAAACGAACTCCGCACCTGGCATAAGCGCGAGAAGGATCGAGGTAGCAAATTGTAAAGGGATCCCACCAGGGTTGAACTGCTTCGAGTTGCTCGCGGAACAGAGCAAACTTGAAGAAATTCCGGAGGACATTCAGATCTGGTATCACCTTCTTCTCAGCGGTTCCTTGAAGCTCAGGCAGTTGCCACGCGGTCTTCGAGTAGACATTCTAACCTTGCGAAATTGTGTCGCACTGGAAGATTTGCCCGAAGACCTCGACATTTTTTCACTTGATGTTTCAGGGTGCACAAATCTGAAGCAATGGCCTGAATCAGCGAACTTCAAAGCCGGTCGTCTTGGATTTTCAGGCTGTCCTCAGATAACATCCGTACCTCGCTGGCTCAAAAAGGTTTCTGAGCTGGATGTTTCCGGATGCGAAAATCTGGTCGAGTTGCCAGACGATCTTGAGATTACAGGTTGCATCCATGTGGACGGCTCAGGGTTATTGCGCTTACCTGAAAAGAGTCGTGGAGTCCAAATAAGATGGCGCGGGGTTTTAGCAAACGAACTAATTGCTTTTAACCCGGAAAAACTGACACCACAAATGGTACTAGAGGAAGAGAATATTGAACGCCGGCGAATAATGCTGGAGCGTATGGGAATTGAAAAATTCATGACTGAAGCCGATGCAATTATTCTGCATCAGGACAGAGATGCAGGAGGCGAACGGAGTCTCCTGACCGTGCCAATAGACAATGACGAGGACCTGGTGTGTCTAAACGTGTTGTGTCCATCAACCGGGCGCAGATATATTATTCGTGTACCGCCTACTATAACCACGTGCCACGCTGCCGCTGCGTGGATTGCCGGATTTGAAGATCCATCGCAATATTCGCCCCTGCTTGAAACGTAATTCGCAGAATTCACTGTAGTCAATCGCATTGTCGAAGAATGTATGGTGGTTGAAGGTACTCCGGCGTTTCGCAACTACCGAACACCAGTAGCTCCTACCGTCCCTCTCCGAGATTTGCAGGGCTTTAACACAAAGTGTTAGACTCCCCACCATTATGCAGATAATGGAGTAATGACCAGACGGTGCGTCTGGCGATCAATCAAGAGATGGCTTCAAACTATCGCTTTTGGCAAGGATCCAGCAAAAGCTCAACCGACATAAATCGAGGCACATGTTGAGGCACATGTGGAGAGCGAAGTCGTTGGCAATTCTTAAGGGGCGGGTCTAGTGGTTGATGAGGCGGCTACACATGGTCAAAAGACCTCTTCCCCTAGCGCAAGAGACAGGCGTCACCTCGTATTCCCGTTAGTGACCATCGGTCTTGGTACCATTCCTCTTTCATTCAGCCTCGGAATTATTCCCCTCGTTCTGTTCCCCGAAGAGACGATAGATCTCACAGTACATCCCGATAATCTCGAAGTACGCGCGCTATACACATACAAGAATCCCTGGCCATTTCCGATCGTCCAAGGTTTCGGATTACCATTTCCAGTAGATACTCAGCATCCCGACCCGGCGCCAGTGGAACTATCGCTCGCCAATACAGGCGAACCCGTACCTACTAGAAGACTCTTCGGCTACGATACGTTTGAGCTGCGCTTCGCACCCAACGAAACGATTCCTGTAGCGCTTTACTACAAACAGCAAACACCAACGCATAATGCTCGCTATATTTTGAAAACAACGCACGCCTGGTGGCGTCCATTGTCTCGCGGTACCTATCTATTACACACTGCAGGAATAAGGAGTATAAACTCCAATTATCCAATGGAAGGGCACGGAGCAGAATGGCATTGGGAGCGCCGGAATTTTATGCCTGATCGCGATTGGCAGATTGAATGGAGTACCAGCGAAAAGTGAGGAAAGTATCTCTGTTACTGACGTTAGCGATATTGTTACTGCACGCTCAGCCAGCTATGGCAAACGTTCCACCCGGTCCAGTGGCAATGTCGGCAATAATATTGATGCCGTTGAGTGTTGTATTGTTTTCGCTGATTGGCGGTGCATACGCAATCATGTATAAGCGCAAAGCCACTGGCGGTCTTGATTGGCTCGGCTGGTCAGGAACCATAGTGGGATCGATAATCCTAATTGGAATCGCGTCTATCACCGCCATGTTTACGTTACCTGTCCTTGTAGTGTTTGCAATAATTGCTCTTCAACGTGTAGTCCAAATGTTGAGCTGGACAGCACAGATCGGAGGCGACAAACCCGAATTGCAGGACGCCAGCCGTCCGCGATTAGTATTGAGCGCAATTGGATTGCTATCAACTTATATTGGGTTGAACGCCATGATTTTTGCATTCGGTTTTCCCGAGGCTAGATACAAACATGAAACGGCACGCGTAAGGGGCAATATGCGTTGCTGTCAGGTTGCAGCCGAGTCATACTCAGCGGACCATTCTTCCCTCTATCCTAAATCAATCGGGGACGAACAGTTCAAGGGTTATTTCCCGGGCGGGGTGACACTAGCCAACCCCGTCACTGGCAGTATGGAGTGGGCTATAGATGGCAAAGTCACTAATGTATCCGCCGCTCGAGAACAACTCCCGGGACCGATGCCTAAAGGCATTGTCGAGTACTCGGCTATACTTAACGGCGCCCACCAGCCAGTGGGCTATGCCATCAGGGGTGGTGACTCAACAGGGCGGACAGTCACGGGAACCAACGGCAAACCCCTAGTTTTTTCCAACCAATAGGCAACGGTAACATTTAGAGAGTAGTCGTAGCACTTGAAAAGGCTGTTCTTGTTGCAATAATAGACTGTTGCAAGACGCGATTGGATTTCCGCCAGTGGCACTTCCCTCTCAAGCAAAATGCACGCGCACTGAGTAAAGATTCCTTTTCGGTCCATAACATTGTCCTCGCTGCGAATGCGGATGCGTCGGTATTCGGTATCCGTCAAACTCGGTCTTGTTCCGATTCTAGGCGGACTCATTTGCGCGTTTTGGTGTTTCAAAATGGTCAGCGCACCGCCACCGTGCAGAATTTGCCGTAGTACCCTATAAATATCTGCCTATAACTTTCGCTCAGGGGCGTTTGGCATTTTATTAATGGGGCATAACACTATATAGTACAGTTGGATAACAGATAGTACCCGGAGAGCTAATGACGATGGACATTCCCATGACCGCGATCGAATTCCAAGATGCCTTTAGGACAGAGAAAGATTGCGTAAAGGCGATCGCCAAGTACCGTTGGCCCAATGGTTTCATATGTCCGAACTGCGAGCATGACGATGGTTATTTTATTTCGACGCGCGGCTTATTTGAGTGCACAATTTGTTGCTGGCAAACCTCCGTTACTGCTGGGACAATCTTTCACGGCACCAAGATTCCATTGAGAAATTGGTTCTGGATGATTTATCTCATGGCGCACGACAAGGGTGGAGTGTCTTCAACCCGCATTGCGGCTCAGCTTGGTATGTATCAAAAAACAGTGTGGAACATTTTGCAAAAGATAAGGCACTCCATGGGCAAGCGGGACGAAGCCATCTCCTTAGCGGGTCTTATCGAATTGGATGAGGCTGAAATTGGAGCGGAAGCAAGAAAAACCGGACGCCAATCACTTGGCAAAAAAGGCTGTAAACCTGTTCGTCACAAAGGAATGCGAAGTCGAGGACGAGCTCCTCGTTCCGGAGCAAAGAAGAAGACACAGACCGAAGTACTTGTCATGATTGAGGATGAAGGGGATCGTGCCGGAAATTTAGTGATGAAGGTACTGGATTACACTAACCGACTGGACATCCGCGCAATTGTAGAAGAGAGGGTCGATCCCTCACAACACTTCAAGACCGACGCATGGCAGCCCCACTGGGTCATTGATAGCATGGGGCATGAATTGAGGGCAAAAGTATCTAGCGGTAAAGTGGGTGTCGTTTGGCTTCCACACGTGCATCGCGCAATTTCGCTGTTCAAACGATTTTTACTCGGCACTTACCACGGTGTCAGCGCACGCTACTTGCCACGGTATCTTCAGGAATTTTGTTTTCGATTTAATCGACGTCATAAGCCAAAGAACATATGGGAAAGTCTCCTAAAGGCCTGCGTGGGAACCCTTCCGATGACTTATCCTGAGCTAAAGTTATAGGCAGACTATAAATAAAGCAGGTTTTGTCCTAAATGCTTGCAATAAGGACCGATGAAGAGATATGCTCGACAGAATCACAATCCCATGATATGATGGGGTTGTGATTCCGGATTTTGACGATGACGGGAATTTACCGCCAGGACAGCAACGCTTGAGGAGGTGCAAGAACGATTTGCAGTAAACGCACACCGCGTAGTACTGTTCAACGCTTTCAAAGCTGTGGTTGAGATACTGCAAGCGGCACATTGTCCAGAAGTGCATCTAAATGGCAGTTTCATATGCGACATCGATACACCAGGTGACTATGACATGTGTTATGAGCCGCTTGGAATGCAGGCTACGACGGAGTGGGGAGGACTTCTTCAGATGACTTTCGAAGAGAGAAAAGCACAATACTTCGGAGACATTTTCGTCCGCCTGCCCGAACCACCATATTATCCTGACCACGTGGATTTTTGGCAAACTGATCGAGACGAAAATCCAAAAGGAATTATTCGCATTGTGCTCGAGGGACAAAGCCAATGATTAAGAACGAAAAGCAATACAAAATAGCCAAAGCCAATTTAGAGAAGTGGCTCAAGAACCTGGAAACATACAGGAGTACGCCCCTCCCGAATTTACCTGAATGGGTGCTGAAAGAGCAAGGCATAACAATCACTGAGCAAGTGAAGCAGATTCAAGCCGAAATCAATGAATATGAAAATACCGTTGCTGCCGGTATCAAAGCTCTGCCCGATCCCAAATTGGTAGATGAGCTTCCAGCGCTGCTTATAAAGTGGCGTATTGCTCAGCATCTAACGCAAAAGGACTTGGCGGCCTTGGCCGGAATTCATGAGAATCTTTTGCAAAAGTACGAACAAGAAAATTACAGTGGAGCTTCACTAAGAACCATCCAACACATAGCGCACGTGCTGAGAGACAAGGGCGAAGAATCACGCCCCTGCTGTGCGCAATAGCTACAACGGCACCTGGTTTTCGCCATTTTTCTGACGAAATTGATAACATCAGCCATCAGCGGCGTTGATCGTGCTTAGGTCTGCATGCTATATGTGGACCCAGTGGCGATTGGTATAGGCGATTGAGAGCACGTTGATCCTTGTAAATATGCTTCAGCACGAGATATCTCCTCGGGAAGACCACGCAAGAATCTCATTTTGTGGAAGGCCTGTATTATTTCGAGTGACAGTCTTCGGGACCCATACCCTATCTGCAGCCGATGTTCTTAGTTGGGATAATCCAAGTATCGGAATAATTCCTACTTCGGCATAACAGCCAGCCGTTGACAAGAGCGCCGGTCGTATTACGATTGTATTACGGTGTCCTGGGAGGCTTATTGAGTCGTACATACAAGATTTTGGAGTCTGCCCTAAAGCGATTTACTGAAGAACAAATTGACCACGTTTTGGCAAACGCACCTCAATACCGTGAAGATGACGGTGAGGATGATCATGGTAACTCACGTGAGGTCGTGGTCGGATACGACTGGATCAGTGCCAATCGAGCTTGTGTTGATTTACGATGACTCTGAGTGGGACTTCAAAGTAATCCATTCTCAAAGAGCGCAGGGGCGGTATAAAAGTAGATTTTTAGAGGGTCGGTGAACTATGCCAATATCCAAAGAGGAAAGAGATAAACGATTCAAGAAAGGACAACAGTCAGCTCGCGAGACGATCGCAGCAAAGGAAATCTTTTCATTGCGATTGTCCCCGAAAGTTATCGAAAGCATTTTTGAAATCGCTAACGAAAAAAACATACATGCGAGCGATCTGGTGCGCGGTTGGATCGAAGCCGGAATTGACTCAGCGTCTTTCGAAGCTAAGCCCGAAGATAGATCAATCTGCATGGAGGAAGTCTTTCGAAAAGTACTTCGCGAAGAACTAGGTATTTTTAGAACCAGGCAACCTTCAGAGCCGGATCTCATTTCCCTAGCAGCGTACACGTATGGTGATCTATCTGTTGCACCAGTGCCGTTGTCTCTCAATGCGGAAATGGCGATTAACCTGCTAGGAACACCAGATGATCGAATCTTGGAACATCATTTACTGGCACCGTTCGCAGGGTTCGTAATGCCACCCGCTTCATCCGGGAGCGAGGAAGATACTGTTCAATAGCATAGAAGATAATTGTGTTTACCTATCGGCCTGATGCAGGTTATGCAGTCATTAATCGTTTTTTCAGGCAGATAGCTCTTTAACTGCGATGTTCTTCCGTATCAGGAGACAGATAGTCGATGTAGGCATTGAGAAATTCAGCAGTGACAATTGGCACACTCATCTTTTTCAACGACCTGGCGATCTTTACCGACTGCCTCAACGCGGGTGCCGTTTGGGGATACTTTCTTCTTCTGCAAGAGCGCTTGCCCGAGAGAGCCGAATGTCTCGGGAATTCGGTGGTCTGTATGCTTGAAAATCTTTCGAGCAACCTCCAGAGCCGAACTAAAGTTTGTCTCTGCAATCAAATAATTGCGCAGGTCGAGAGCCTTGATACCGCCGACGGTGGCGACATGCATGATCATGATCCACAGCAGACTTTTCGGACTTGGATCGCTCTAAGTTACTTCCTCCGGGAAAATCAGCGCGATTCAATCACACACACCTCAGGTGTGAAGTTGAGGTGTGAATCGCAGATGTTGGTCATCCGGCGGATTGCACCACCAGCAGTTCAATTAGGCACATCCTCCGTTCCAGCCCACTCGTTTCCCCTGAATAAATAAAGGTTGTTCCCGATTTTGCGAAGCGAAAGACTCTCCTCCGAAGGATAGCGATCCGGTGAAAACTTCAAAACGATCTCTGCAGAAGTGTCACCAGTAGGGGTGACAGTATACGTTCCGGAGCCAATATCTAGATCGCAGCGCCGACGCACTGGAGTTACGGAAAACTTTGAGGCGGAGTAAAAGTAAAGATATCGAGGGTTAGCGAGAACGGGTAACACAAATTGCAGCTGATCGGTTGGCGTTATGTCTGTGGCAAATATTTTATCTGTCAATGGCAGATCAGTCGCAGAGAGTTGGTGTTCAGCCCTGTTCTCAGCTCGCAGCTTCCTTATTAGGAAATCTAAACGCCCGACCTCGTCCAGATCGTCGCGTAGTGATGCTCGTTGTCGATAATCCGTCAGCACAGTGAACAGAATAAATCGATCTCTCGGATGCTGTTGTGCTAATTCAATTGTTTTGGTCCAATGTTCCTTTGCCGCCTCCCAATTTCTCTCCTGCTGAGCCTCGAAAAGTTCAGACGAAATGGCTGTGTAGCGATCTCCGATATATCGATTATCTGGCAGCGGGGGAAACTGCTCACTCACTGAAGCTGTGATTGAGTTCTTTGCGGGCTTTTTGCGCTGTAGGACCATAGCTGCGGTAGCCATTCCTCCGACAACTACTGTGACTATCAGACCGGCAATCACCCTTGAATCTCTACGCATAAATGACTTTGCTACCTCCATATGAAGTATCAGCTTGACTCGCTGTTCTTCACCCGCCGAGTGGAAACTACGTCTTAGGTTATCATCTCGGGTGCGAACTCGAGGCGAAATCGCAGATGTTAATTCCCAAACAATAACACTGTTTAGCTGGGCTGCTCGTTTCTCTGTCTGACCTCTTTCGCTCAGAAATGAGGAATCAATATGTCTAGTTCTTATGGGGCTTTCCGCGTTTCCTCATAAAGTGGTTTTCTAAGATCCTCTTCCGGAATCTTAATCCTCATCTGGTGCAGGATCTAGGAGGACCGAGCATTTAGCGGCTTGATTGGCGCCGCATTCATCGATGTGAGCCGTACTCTGCAGATTTCAGATAGGGAAAATACGATAGTCTCAAGTTGCCCTTTATGGTTTGGTTGTGGGAGGCACTTGAGTCACGGAGTTCCTCAAATGGAGCGACTTCAACTAGATAAGCCGGAATTGCTCAGTCACGGGCAACAGCCGACGCTGTTGCAGGAATTCGTGCGTTCAGCAGTTTACGGCGCTCTGCAAGCTCCAGCACTTGGTGTTGCCCAAATAATTGACAAATCTTGTGGCACGGAGACCACAAAAGCGGTGCAGTTTATGGCTTCACCGGAAGAAACTGAAGCTATGGGGTTGCGCTGGCACGCACAGCAAATGGGAACCATGGTTGGCATGATAGTGCCCTTCCTCCTCCTTCATAAAGGAGTTGGAAAGTGCGGCAATCTTGCGTTTGGAAAACTCGAGCAAAACGCAGCGAGGGAGTTGTTGACCAGACGCGTCGTTGGAGAATCAATCGCAACCGGTGCTTTATTTGACGGAGTATTCCGTCCTGTGGCCCCAAATCAGCAAGAAAATTTCCTGCAGACCAGAATCAACAATGCCGTTATCGGCGGTGCCACTTTTGGTGTGTTGACAAGATCTTCATTTGGTATTCAATCGCTGATGAAGGCAGAAAAAGGGCTAGGAGCGGCCATTATTCGAAGCGAGATAGGCAGCACTATCCTCTCTGGAGTGCCGGCAGGAATACTTAACGCAGAAATGACATCCAAAGTGACCACAGGCACCCATGCAACTACAGCGCAGTTGGTGGAAGCGGTTTATTCATTCTCCGTCATTGGCGGAGTGATGGCCGCCGGCAAGCATGTAGTTGGAGGAACACAAGCTGAAGGACAGCTATCTCAAGAACTAAAAGAACAATCCAATAGGGCCATTGGAGAGGGACAACCGACCTTGCTCGAATCTGCTGCATACGGATTTGGCTCATTAACAAACGGAGTAACCGATTTAACTTGTCGATTAGCCGGCATCCCTGCTCAGCAGATGCTCGTTGAAGGTTCACCGTTTGCTCTCCAGTCACGCGTCAACGAGCACGCAAACACATTGAGTGCTACAGAACGCCAATCAGGAGAAGTGAAACCAACCAACTCGCCTTCAGGTAAAACGTTACTCGAACTATCCTCACATCTGGAAGGCACAGGTCCCACAAAGACTGCAAAAGCTGCACTCGAAACCGGCAAGGACAAAGCGGCGGCACAAAACAGCTCGGGAACGAAACCAGGTTTGGAACACGAGCAGGCTCCCCCACCGGAAGAAATCAGGCTGGAGATAACGGAGATTCCACCCAACTCGAATTGGATTGAGAGTGAAAAGGGAAATTATCATTTCGGAAAGAATGGACAAGTCGATGCGTTATTATCAGCAGACGGATTTCTGTTGCAAAAACACGAATCGTCTTGGTATTTGCAAACAGAAGATGGCTGGCTCATGCAGCCTGTGAGCGTAACTGTTTCTGCTGAACACGTAGTGATTGAGAATAGCCATGACGGCATCAGGGCCGTTTACAATAAATTCGGGAAATGGACAGAATCTACGCGTTCCGGTGTCTCAGTTCCACAGCCGCCCGAAGGAAGCTTCGTTACTCTTGATGGCAGCTATTTTCAGCCGCTCAACCCCGCTGCGATTATTCGAGAGAACGGGTGCTTTGCTTACAACACATCACGCAGACCCTTGCACTCCAAACCATCCGCTGCAATTGCACCAGATCTGCATTGGCTCGTAACTCGGGATGGTCGCTGTTTCGAGAAAATTGACGGAAGTTGGACCGAACATACGCCAGGAGGTTCAATTACCCATAACGGTTCCATCCGCGCTGACTTCGGAATGATAGTAATCCAGGATAAAACAGCCGGACTCAAGCATACATACAACACGACAGCAGGGTACACCGTAGTCACCGATGGGCCCCTAACAGCACCAGGAGCCTGGTCGCGGCACCACGAGCCCGGGAAGACTCGTTACACCTTAAATTGTTCCGACGGTCAGGTCGAACTACATGCGGGTCCTCAGCCCTATAGTGGAGTTCCATCATTTACTCCTGAGAAGATCATTGTCCACGGAGTACAAGAGTTCTCGCTGAAACGCCTATCTGATTCGCATTCAGGAGTTGATAAATTTCAGCTGAAAGGACCAAACGGTCACCAGACTATCGTTGAAGGGAGCATCACCGTAGAAGCCAACGGCACCAGACTGCGGCTCGGCGAAGATGTTTTCGAGTTCAAATCGACCACCAAAGACGAACTGTCTTCGGCGCTATTGTTTCGAAAACCTTCAGTAGAGTCGCCAATAGCCGGACAATTGGCTGAGTTTCAGAAGTTGACCTCACAATTGGCCAAGGCGGAGATTGGTGCCATTGAGGGTAACGAGGTCCGATCGGCTGTTCACGACTTCGTGCGAAGCCACCGAAGTGTTCTCCTGGAGCAGGCTATTCAAGATTGGGCGGCAACCCAACCAAGAGTGATTGTCGATTTGGTTGACCACTATTACGGGCCTGGAAAAACATGGGGAAGAAGGGCTGGCTACTTTAACGATTTAGCTGCTGAGGAAATGCGTGCGTCCAAAACTGCGGATGGACCACATCTCATAGGTGCTTTGGGAAACATCGCTGAGAATGGTCGCCGCCGAGGGGTTTCTGATACTCAGATTGACCAAACTACCCGGAATGTGTTGGGTTTGTTAGAGGACGGGCGCGATCCACGCCTCGATACTGCGCGGTTGAGAACAGTGTCGGATCTGTTCCGCAAGGCCGGATTTCAGATGGCACTGCAAGCGGCCGATCCAACATCGATCAACCAGGCTCACCATCCCACATGCGCCTTAGCGTCGTTGGAAGTCATTTCGTATTACAGGTATCCCGAACTGGCAACCAGCCTTGTTCAGCAAGTGCTGCGAACCGGCAAATTCATTGCAGCAGATGGAACCGTCATTCGCATTGATCCGTTTAGTCTGGCTGCTGAGTTTGGTGCCATCGATTACAGTCATGCGAATCATTACAGCAATCAGAGATCGTACGCCAGCCAGGTGTTTCAGACGACCGCGGCCAACTTGTATTGGCAGACAACCACCATTGCCCCCAGTGGCAGAATCGTGAAACCGGGATCTCTTCGTTACGAGCTGCGGATGCAACCGTCTGAAGCAGGTCAGCCGGCCGTTGCCTCGGGTTTCGTTGTCGATTCGTTCAACAGAGCATGGCCCGCAGAAGGGTATACGCCAATGCAGATCAAGCGCATCGCCGAACTCATTGACCCAAAGCTAGTGGTGCCACGGGTTCCGGAAACATCGTTGACAACCGTCGAACAGTTCAAACAGTGGCTCGGCGTGCAAGCGCCCGATCAATTCCCCATGATTATTGGCGTTGATGCGCGTTACCTCAGGGAGAATCTTCGCAACTCACCATCCGCTCAGCATCATGCGATAACTATCTTCGGGGTTTTCGATCAGCTCGTACCAGGCGGGCCGAACAAGGACGCAGTGGTGCTCAAGAATTCATGGCGTTCGGGCAATACCTTTACGAATGTGCCAACTCTCTGGAAAATGACGTACGAACGCCCCGGCGCCTCAGCGCCGCCAGCATTGCCAACTCCAGTCAAAAAGTAGAACAATGCTACTGCTTCGATACTCGGGTTCTGTTCTTGCTGTGCCCCTCGTTGCTTAACGCGAATCCTTTGAAATCACTTCTAAATTTCTCCACAAAACAACGCCACCATATAAATCTCCGTTTATGAGAAATCATGTTTTTTGAGAGTTCCCGAATCAGGGCAGGTGTCACTTACAATTTAGCAGACAATGAGAATGGAGATCTTTTCCGGTTTTGTCTGTGACTTTCGCGGACCAACTTCTATAGCATTCAAGAAGAGGAATAATCAGTTCGATGAGAATGAATGATTTTGACGGAAAGCAGTTTCTTGCAACTGTGCGAGGCGGTGATTTCGCTCATGCGGGAGAAGAGGAAGCAATCGACCTGGTATTCGAAGGCATATCGCCACAACCCGATCGCCGAATCCTGGATGCAGGCTGCGGGCGTGGTGGCACCGCCAATTATGTCCATATGCGAGGATTTGGTCAGGTAGTCGGCATTGATGTTGAATCGCAGTCCATTGAATATGCGCAGGCTAAATACGCCGATTCGAAATTTCATGTGTGCGACATCTGTGACGTTGGCATGATGTTTCCGTCATCATTTGATCTGATTTACTTGTTGAATGCCTACTACGCCGTTTTAGACAAGAGAAAAGCGATGATCAATCTAAGAAAGGCGGCTGTGCCTGGCGGAGCACTACGTATATTCGACTACGTGACATACAAAACTGATGTGCCACTGCCTGAAGTAATTCTCGCAGAGCAACCTGCAACGTTGGAAGAGTTTTCGAATTTCATGAAAGAAGCAAATTGGGAGTTGACCTCTACCGTTAATCTCGATGAACAGTATGCTCAGTGGTATCGCAAATTCCTGCAACGCTTTGACGAACATGCTTTGAAGAACTCATATCCCTCAGAGATGATTGAACGCGTAAGAAGCAAGTATTCAGAGCTTTTGTCCGCGATTGAGTCAGGAATGCTCGGCGGTGTCTTGGTTATCGGTACTGCAAAATGAATGCTGCAAAGTGAATTTCTTCATTACGAATATGTGAGATGGGTTTTTCATTGCAAAACTCAACCTTGCTTTGCGCTGCGGGCGTTAGCCTCATCGGCATCCCACTCTTTCACGAGCCTCCACGCTGACCGCAGAGCAAGCAGACACGCGAGAGGAAATCGAACAGCATCATCTTCCGTCTTCCATGCTCTCATCAATCCGCCGGCGGCTGCGACAAACACGCCCTGCGAGTCGATCGGTTTTTCGCCTTCAGCACTCTCGGTGAAGAGGGCCCAATGTTCCTTCGTAAATTTCTTCGATATGTCCAGCGAAGGTGACGGCTTTGACGGCTGGTCGGCCATGGTTCTCTATCTCCATCTTCATTTGTGAACCACTGAAGATATCGAATACCCGTCTGTCCGTCAAATAACTTGGCAAGTAGGCGAAAGAGAAATACAAATTTCGGCCATTTACTTTCGGCGCCTGGAGCCCCGCCTGCAAATCTTCTCCCTGCCCCGGTCCGCCGAGTCACGGCCGGTGCGCTGGAACTCAGTGCGTAACAGACGCTTCACCGGGCTTGCTTGCCACGGCTTCTACCTGCTTCTTCAACAGAGTCAGTCCTTTGTCGAAATCGTCGCCTATCAGTTTGTCCATGCTCATGAACATGCAGGCAGCCTTTTGACCAAAACCTTTTTGCCCGGTGAGCGACCATTCAACGCTTGTTCCGCCATCTTGAGGCTTGAGTTCGAATTCAACTTTACTAACTGACTCGAACGGTCTGAAGTTTTCAAGATTGCAGGTGACCTTTTCATTCGTCTTGCTATCTAAAATCGTCATTCGCCCCTGGCCAACTTTGTCATTCCCTGACCATGAATAGGCTGCACCCGCTCCAGACTCCGGTCCTGCGTATCGTCTCGTCATCTCAGGATCGAGTTTCTCCCAGGGAGACCAGGAACGACCCAGTTGCAAGTTGTTTATAAGTGGAAAAATTGTTGAGGCGGAACTTGCGATCACGACAGACCGCTGCACGCGAAACTCGGACGGTTGCATTGCTACAATTCCGCAAAACACCGACAGAACTCCGACTAAGATAACGGAAACGATGGCAATTTTCTTAACCACGACTTACTCCACGCATTACTTCCGCTCAAGGCATGTCCTCGCGAGCATAGTCTAGTCACAAACGATGAAAGCTAACAATGCTCATGAGTTAACAATCGCCGTAACGAAGAGAATTTGATTGGTCCCTCAAAAAAAATCTTCCAAGGCGACCAAGCTCCATATCACAAGTGTGTCACCCTTTCTTAGACATGGTTCCAATCCAGGCCGAACATCTTTGGAAGGTGTATCAGTTGCAAGAAATAATTACAAAGTGGATATCAATTCGACTCCGTAAGTTTTTTCAAACCCTGCTCGGCAAGTTGACTGACCTTTGAGTTGGGAGTTAGCTTGATTACAATCTTGTATTCTTCTTTCGCCTCCGAGTAGCGCCGTACTCCAACATAACTTACGGCAAGCAAGTAATGCGCCTGGGCGTTTTTTCCGTCCTTGCTAATTACTAAACTCAGCAAATCGATGCTGTTCTGAAAATTCTTGCTTTGTATCGCGAAGGAGGCCTGCTCTAAAGGGCTCAATGTCTTAGCCGCAGGCGTTGCAGATGTTTGGCTCGGTTTGCCCGCGCTCGGTTCATCAACAGATTCTGGAAGCAATACAGATGCCAGTCCCTCGTGAAAATCATTTACGATCGGGTAAATGCAGGGAATTACAATATTTCCCGACTTATCCATAAATCCATATTTCTTACGACCCGGGTCTTTCGGTGTAATGCGGATCAGTCCTTCTACAAACTTGTTATTATCAAAGTAGTGATTGCCACCGCCTAAAGCAGGCTGCCGCGCAATGCGGCAGGTATAACCGGCTGGTATTGAAAGCACAGGTTGTCCTTTCTTGTTTACAAATCCCTCTTTCCACGCTTCCGTATAATGCCTATTTTCCGACAGAGCAAGAAAACGGTTGGAATCAGACATATCAGCCAGGGTTTTGGCATCTATTTCACCCACTAGTGCCAAACCTTCAGAAAAGGGATTGGCATCAAGAAACCGTGGCGGAACGACGAAGGCGCCGCTCCTGTCAATATAACCGTACCGTGTCTCATCGGGTTTGGTCAGCGGTGTATTGCAGAGTCCGACTACGGCCATCCCTTCGCTGAAGTCACGGGATTCGGCAAATTGTGGCTTGATGGCCCAACGTCCCTTTTGATCCAGGTAGCCAAATTTCATATAGTTACCAGTCTTTTCACCTTCAGCGCGCCTCGTCCATGCACCGCTTCCGACAGTAACTCCAGGGATAGAAGCCCGTGCCATTCCTTCGTGAAAATCGTAGCCCTGATACAGATCTGCACGAGGCGAAATTATCCAAGCACCTTTTGTGTTCACATAGCCGGCACAGTAGCCCTCTGGATCTGATGCGGCGACAAAGTTTTGCTGGACACATGCTAATCCCTCCGAGAATGGATTCCCACTCACAAATTGAGGCTGAATCTGGTAGTCACCATGTGTATTGAGATAACCAATTCGGCCGTCCTCTTCGATAGCGGCAAGAGATTCGGAGAATGTGCCTCTTTTGTGTTTTATGACAATCTGGCCGGAACGGTTAATAAAGCACCAGGGTGCATCAATTCCTTCACCAGCATAGGGAGCCAGAACAACACAAGCAAGTCCACAATGAAATTCACCTGCTGCTGCAAAACGAGGTGGAATAATCACCTTGCCAGTCTTGTCAATGTAGCCTAATTTGCCGGGTGGAAGCGGGACAGCAGCCAACCCTTCCGAGAAGCTGCCTGCTTTGTAATAGAGTGCGTCAAATTGCCGCCAGTCTTTTCTTTGCGTCCCGTCTTTGCAACGAATTACAACATTGCCTAACTTGTCAACGAAGCCGTAGTTACCGTGTGGAGTGGTGGCAAGAGAAACATCTGTATGGCAGGCGAAGTAAGCTACGGATAACGCTGCCAGATATTTTTTCATTGTTGGAGTGCGCGTGAGTGGCCACATCCTTGTTCATCCTGCAGCTAAAATGCTCAGAGGATTATAGTACAGTTGTTGCGGGTTAACACAGCAGATCCCGTCTCCACTTTTTTGACGAAGGGACGTGGATGATTGACCCGGTTCCCTCGAATTATCGTCCCTCTTCCTTGTCGGGAAGGAGCGCATTCATTAACGCAGGTTGTTCTCGTTGATTCAAGCTGAACGCAAAAAAAATTTGAAGCTTTTGGGAAAAGGAACGGTGCGGTAAAATGCCGAGACATTTCAGTGATTTACAGATTATTTGTCGCACTTTCCGCAGAATTATTTGTCACACCAGTTTGCCCCAAAACTCCGCAAAATTTCGAGCCCGCAGCGGCAAATTTCATTTACTTCAAGCTGTTTGTATTGAGCCGTTTCGGCGGCAGGTAGTCTTGCCAAACTGGGGTCTCAATGATTTGGACCCTGCTGGCGTCAACCGCCCGAACGGACACTAATTGTGAGAAACTATGTCTGGGCGGTCGGAGCAAGAGTAAGATGGTCAACGCTGAAGGAAGTCCAGTCCGAACACGGAGGGTTTTTGCTATCCTGTTCAAAGTCTATGGCTTCCTATTCTTGATTGCGACGATCGGTACTGTCATCTCTCTGGTTTGCGTAAATGATCTGCTGGCAAACGCAGCCCATGTCGATGGACAGGTGGTAGACGTCAGCTACGGCTCCAAAGGAACGCGAGCACCAGTTGTTCGATTCAAAACCGCCAGCGGTGAGATGCTCCAGCTTCAGTCCGATCTCCATACATCACCAGCCCCGAATGTGGGAGATAGTGTAAAAGTGGTGTACCGCACGTCCAATCCACGAGACTGGCGGATTGACGATTGGATCCACTTGTACTTCTGGACTCTCATGGGCTCGATCTTCATGTTCGCCTGGGCTATGGCTATCACAATCACCACACTGGTAGCTCGCTATCAGATCCGCAAGTTAGAGCGTGCGGGAGCCAGCCCCGTATAATTCAAGGAAAAGGATTCAGAGAATGGTTGTACTCAGATTTTGTTCCAAAGAATGAGGTTCAAGCGGCGCAATAACACGCACTTCCAAGATGTCGGTACTGTCAGTCACGCGACCACCCTAACTGCTAGCTGACGATGCGAAGTATGGGTGCCTTTACTCTGCACGATACAAGAACTCGATTGTTATGAAAGCAAACAACCTGTGCCACAACCTCTTCTCCAATGCTCAACTTGCAATTGAGTGGAAGAAAACCAGGCAAGTCATATTTAGTAAGCAAAATGACATAGCCGCCCGGCTCCTCTCCCAACACTCGACACGCCACATTTTGCCCTGCCCGAAGTCTGGGGGAGTGATTCGAGGCATTATCGCCTTCTACTGATTGCGTCGAACGGGAGAGATCTGACTCATCGGACATGTTGGTTCTCCGAGGGGCAACGTCCAGTGCTACTTACAATATACCACCGCTGCTTTGCGGGTGTGAGACTCGCGACAGCCCCGCATCTTCGAAGATACAGACGACCATTGCTCAGAGTAATCATGTCTATTTCATTCCAAGGGTAACATCGACGAAACTGCAGACTTGCGAAACAACCACCTAAACATTGGATTTGAAGAAGGGATACTTTCAGGCACAACCGGGTAAGTAATTTCAGACTCGACAGCATGCTGCAATGAGCAAAAGAATTCTGTGTCGACACAAAATACGGAAACAGCGATGGTGTCATTGACAATGCGTAGGAGTATTCGCAAGCAATGAAAGCAATCTCAATCAAAGAGTTTGGTGGACCAGATGTTCTTGCTCTACGCGACTTGGAACGGCCTCAAGCCAAGCCTGGCGAAGCGATAGTCCATCTGTCTTATTGCGGAATTAACTATATAGACCTGCAAATTCGCGACGGCAGCTATACACACTCTCACACATACCAAACTAGATTGCCGATGGTGATCGGTCAAGAAGGCTCAGGCATCGTTGTAGATGTAGGAGAAAACGTTACTGCGTTCGCGCCGGGAGATCGTGTTGCTTACTGTTGGAACGACGGCAGCTATGCGGAATACGCAGCCATTCCAGCTTTTCGACTGGTAAAGGTTCCAGAGAAAGTGTCACTCAGAACCGCAGCAGCATTGATGGTCCAGGGACTCACAGCGCAATACCTGGCCTACAGCACCGCTTCGCTCAAACCCGGTGATACGTGCCTCATACACGCCGCGGCCGGAGGAGTAGGACAGACTCTTGTTCAACTGTCAAAACATCTCGGTGCCTCAGTCATAGCATCGGTGGGAACTGCGAACAAAAGTCGCATCGCCAAAGACTGCGGTGCTGATCACACGATACTCTATCGCGAAACCGATTTTCGCGAAGAAGTAATGAAAATAGCGAGCTCGGATTTTGTTCGAACTACTGATCGCAGAGAAATTAAGACTCACGATATATAGAGAGTTTGCATTGGCTGATGCAGCAGAGGCCCACAGGGTGATGGAAAGGGGAGAGACTCTGGGCAAGATGATACTGAAGGTAAATGGCGATAGAGATGGTAATGGTTAAAACCGTATCGGCACCGCAGCGGCCGACATTTCAATCGACGTGACGGATCAATCTGATTCTTTCCGCATTGTAAGACCAGTTGCAACGATTCCAACAGTTCGATTCGCGGCGCGCTGTGAGCGGTGAACCTTTTAGCTGCTCGCGATCAAGTTGGAAGTTGGACTTAAATTGATAAGCAACACGACGGCATCGTGTGGAGACTCTTCGTGGTTAAAAAAGGACAGAGCACGGGTAGCCTCCGTGCTCTGCTTTATGTGCAATTACAATTCGGCTGATACCGGTTTGCCGTCGGTCGAACGGCGCCTTGCATTGCCTAAATCGTTTTTGCGCGGCCTTTTGGAAGATAACGACATTTAACCCAAGGCATGAAATCTAAGTAGCAACGCTCTTCTACTAAGCTACCGAGCCATGGCGGCTCGGGAAAGAGTCGCACTTTCGCCTTTGCTATGTGACCTCAGGATTCGAGATAGCTTCCACCGATATACTGAAATTAGAGGGAATAGTTTGAGCTTCGTTGTCCCAGCTTGCCTATACCATTCGGCTACTCGGACTTGAATGTCCGAGGATGGATTCGAACCATCAGATTTCACTGAGACGGTTACTTAATTTGATATTGAAATTGAGATTGCCCTCATGGGATCACTCATCTTACCATCATCCAAGCAGGAACGCGAACAAGCTATCGCCAATTTTGAGTTCCGAAACTTCAGTGGCATTCGCTCGCTCACGGGCTGATTTCACTGCGTCGATCAATTGATTAGCCTTACGCCACAATGTCGACTTTTGATCGGCTGGAATTGCACCGGACATCTTTGTCGTGTGCCAATGTCCGATCACGATATCTTTGGTGATCGTTTTTGCTTGACCGGGATGCTCTTTGGTTGGCTGAATGAGAACCAGAGGTTCTTCAACCTTACTTGTTTTATGGGTTACGGTAACGCCAGTTTTGTATAGTTCGGAGTTGGAGTCGAAGGCCCAATCTTCAGCAGAATCGAGCACTGGCAAACCCTGCACAAGTGTTCGCCAATCCGTAAGCGCCTTCTCTAAATAAAGCAGCGTAGTTGCAGGAAGACCCGCCGCCAGTATAGTTCCATCTTCAAGCACAACATCGGCCGTGGCAAGACAATTGGTTTTGTCGCGAGTTGCTTCCAAATCAAAAATCTGTTTGGAATGATCGGCTGCCTGCCGTAATATCTCAGAAACCATCGACTGTACTTTTCTATTTTCATCAGGATATCGCTCGCCGTCATCATTCAACGGTTTGAACGTTCGCGAATGCCCATTAAATAGATCGGGTTTCTGCGTCACCTTGTGAAGCTTCTCAATTTCTTGATAGTTTCGCTGTTTAACACCCTTCTCTATCGCGATGATTTCGTACAATTTCTTCGTTTTCGTAGCAACCATGAAAATACCCTCCGCCCTTCAAGGTGGAATCTCTTGATTTTAGTTATAGGTATCCATAGTACCAAAAAGAATATATATTTGGTGAAACGAATGCAGCACGGAAAACTTTGTAAGGGCTTCCCTGCCGTTCCTAACTGGTTCAAGGTAGTCGTTCTTGCTGTGCAAGAATTGGTACAGTGATCATGAATGTGAAAAAACTGCCATTAGAACGCAATAGCCGGATTGTTCCAGACCAGTAGAGCTCAACGATTTTGATCAACGACGAAACTTGTTATCAATTACATTTGTCACGCGGCCCAATAACCAACCGGTGGCCAACATTCCGAACCGCGGTTTGCCAGCCAGGGAAATTGCACCAGTCAGGCCGTAAGCTACATTTTCCACAAGCGTTGGAGCAAATATCGTCGAGTGATAGGGGTTTCTCTCAGTTGGAGCTAGCGAATACCACTTCTCGCCGTTAGGATCATATTTTCGTGCCATCTCATCTATGCCATAGGTGCCAGCCGTCATGATCGCAGCGGTACCGGCTCCCCGCAAAAGCGCACGACTTGCAAGATTTCTTGCCAGAGATTCAGATGATGGTATGCTTGATTTCAATCCGATTGTGAACATCTCTCCCACACTGTTTCCTAGCGCGGCAGCTCCATAGCCGAACGTTCCTGCGGAAGCGGCAGCCATAGCGGTCATCGGCACTAGCTGCTCCGCCAACAGGGGACGCTTTTCTTCATTGATTTGCACCTCATTAGTTTTCACCGGTCTGAACGCATCGGCAAGTAACTTTTCAGCAGGATCGTTGACATCCCTCTGGTGTAGTCCGCCAATTTCACCTTTCACTAAAGGTTCTGTTTTAAATGGATTTTCCATCTCTTCTCCTCAGAATTTACTTCGTTTTTGTCGTGCAAATATTGCAATAGACGACGCTATGACCCAATTCCCACAACCGACTTGCAACTCGATTTGCTTAACTGGCAAGCCTTGTCCAGCGTTGCAACGTTCCTTCCCTGCCTTTCCCAAACAATTTGACCCTGCTTGTATCCGCGGTGATCTAGCAGATCAACGTTGACGTTGATTTGCTCATGCCGCCTTGCTCAGTTACTGGTCTCTCGATTAGAGACTGTGTCATCGAAAAACTGCGCCAATGTGGAGTCCTGTTCGGCAATGGATTCCGACATGGACATCACACTGAAGATTTCAATGTTTTTTCGAGATCCTTAGAACAATCACGAGATAATCGATGACCATATTTGTACCAAAAGAGCGTTACGGAATCGTGAAAGCATTCCCTCTTCGGTGAGGATGCGTTTCTCTTTCCAGTTGAAGCCTCCGTGCAATATCAGAAGAAAGAACCAAAGATAATCGGCATATTCGCCACACTCTCCAAAGGCAATGCTTCTCCGCAAACCTGAATTCGGAGCAGAGTGAGACGCATGCAAAGCGTAGTCCCTGACGAATGGACTTGCGAGGAGACAACCGAACCATGAGAAGATTGACTGTCAAACATGTGAACTCCTCCGATTGACGTTGGTGCCTGCGCACGAATCCTGCGCGGCGCATGATCAATACGAGTTGGTGGAACGGGGGCGCGATTTCGAACCGTTTTCATGGGAACAGCTTAGATTGAGATTTTGTCCAAATTCTTCCCGAACGGACCAGTCTCCAGGAATGACTCTGGAGCTCGGGCCTTCCATCAGTCATCGGTGGTGTCCTCCTCCACGATCTGCGGCACAACAGGGATCTTCCGGTTAAAACGCTAGAACCGGGGAACAGAGCCCAGTAAAGCGCTGGCATCGGAGAGGTCTTCACTATAAGTGCGAGGGTTTTTCAACACGAAATTCCGGGTATGTAACCGTCAGTAAGGTATCTAGCCGGGGCTAAGCGGGTCTGGCAAAAGAACATCTCTGTCACGAGCGATCTGAGTCCTCGTGCCGAACCTGTGCGTCTTGAGGTGTATTGTGAGTTTATTCAAAAAAACTCTAGCCATAGCGATGTTAGTTATGACACTTGTTGCAGGCGGCTTCAGTCTCGCTTACGCAGGAGAACCGTTACTCAAATCGACGCGAACTAGCCAGCACGCAGCAATATTGGCCTATAACCGCGGAGTTGAAACTTACACGCAGGGTCGATCAGAGTTATCCATTGAGTGCTTTCGCGAAGCGTTAATGCTTAACCCCAGTCTTCATGCCGCCCACGGACCGTTGGGACAGTTGTTGTTCCGCAAAGGGGACTATCAAATCGCTTTTACGGAACTCGAGCTGGCCACCCGTATAACACCCGATAATGCATCCTACTGGTGCATCTTAGGTATAACGGCAGAGCGATTGCAGCGGCATGAAACGGCAATTCGAGCGTTCAACCACTATCTTACACTCGATGCATCTGGAAGCTATGCCAACGAAGCTAAACGCGCACTATCCATTTTGCTAACGCCCGAGTCTGGTTCCTGCGGCACATACATTAGTGAGTTTAGTAAGCCACCAAGGCATTGGCAAAATTTTCCGAACCGGCTACGGGTAGCGATATCAAATGGTTCGGAGATTAAGTCAGCGTATCCGGAAATTGTGATTAAAGCCCTGGCAGACTGGTCCGAAGCCACAGGGGGACGTATCAAATTTGTTCCGGCGGACAATTTGACCCAAGCCGACATCACAATCACCTGGACAGCCGACAGGTCAGCTCTGTCACACAGCGGTGAATTAGGCAATACCGAGTTGATCTACACCTCAAAAGGTACCATTCACCACGCCAATATCACTCTGCTAACTCATTTTGAGGAGGCGCAAACTCCATCGGATATGGAGAAACGCGCATACGCCGTCGCGATTCACGAAATTGGCCACGCTCTGGGTCTTCAGCATAGCGAACAAGTGTGCGACGTAATGTATCCCTCTGTTCCACCAATCGGGCTGGAATTCGTACCGAGCTTGCGTGACAGAAATACTTTGGCCTCCCTTTATCAATGAACGGTGCGGGCAAGACATAATAAGGAAGGTTTGAAAACTTCCTTAATGCAGTCCAAGGTCCGAAACGACCATGCACTAACTACTTTGTAGTGAATATTTGCAAAACAATCATTTAGAAGAGATTGCTGATGTAAGGCCTCGCCACCGTTGGCTGTGAAGCACCATCGTCATGCGAAATCTGGTGTCACTGTTATATGTTACAGGTCTTGTAACTAGCAAACCAAGTCAAAAGAGCACCGAAACCGGCGCTGGTAGCCTTTTTATGCATGCCACGTCAATCGTGCAATGATCGTTGCGTAATTGTCCCATTTTTTGGAATTGGTGCAATGTGTGATAATCGCCGAAAAGCAATTGACTGTCTGCGGAGCTGGTGCGGACGGAAGATTTCGTAGCGTTTGAATATTAAAGGGTGCCTACTTTGAAGTTCTCTCCACGAGTGAATGTCGCGCTCAGCGTCTTCTTATTACTAAATTCTGTTCCCTTACACCAGGCTCTGGCAGCGGGACAACCAGGTTCTACGGCTTCACCCCTTATTTCTCTAATGGGTGGAATCGAGGTCAAGACTCCTACCGGCGCCAAAGTACTCCGCCGAGTCTACCGTGTGCGTCACGTTAGACACTACAAAAAAGGCGGATCCCGCGTGCGCTTGCGAAGGTACCACCTGGTTCGACGCTCACACAATACACTTCAGCCTCTTCAGCAACGAAGCAAGGTCATTACCAGACATGGAACAACCAATGGTGAGCGAATTGTTCTGCCTCGGGAGGTAGCGCCGCTACTTATACACGGCATGCAGAATCTGCAGGCGGGGAAACGATATGTAGAGGTTACTCTCGTCAATGGCGAATATGTAATTAAGAGCGGTGGCGAAATAGATCCCAACGGACTGTTCCTGGAAATCATCCAAGATGGTCTTAAATGGATCATAAAGGGAACGAAAATCGAAGTTGATTACAACAATACGTTCGATGTGGCGCCTGTGCCACAGGGTGTTCGACGGTTCATTAATCCAACCAGCGATTTGATATCACCTGGCGGTAATTATGTGGAGTTCGTGTCGGAGGGGCCAAACACCATCCCGGTTACCAACGAAACTGTTCCGGCAGTTAAACCAGGGGATTACGTTGAAATTAAAGATGTTCCTTATAATTATGCGGAAACTGGTGCAGGATCCAGTAAGGGCGATGGTACATCTGTCGAATTTGTAGAAGTTTCTGGAAATTCGGAAAAAACCGGCACTGAAACCGGCGGGTACATAGAGCAGAACACCAGGAGCGGCGGAACAGGCTTCGTACGCCAATCGAGCACTGGCGAAGGAGGCTCCACTATGGTGGGAACAGCCACTAGCCCTGGAGAGAAAAGTATCTCCCGCCTGCCATCTGGCGGGGAGACCAATGCGGTCTCTGAATCAAAGAATGACATTCCATCTACTCCCCCACTTCCTTTGCCGACAGAGCCTCAACCTACCCCATCGCCTGTAATCCCACCCGCTGCGGCGGTACCACCGCCAGCACCAGGCGCAGCACCGCCCTCGGATATCAGCGGCGTTAGTGAACCGATCCCAAAGATTCCTTATTACTCGCCATCCCCCGCTGGAACAACTCCTGGAGGAGGCGCCGGGCTAATTAACCTCGTACCCACCGCTCTTGGATTGGGAGCACTGGGTGCCGGGCTTGGAATTGGTCTTGGCAGACGCTCGCACTCGCGCCAGACTGTCGTAGGATTTCCTCCTCCAGCTGCACCCGCTTCACCTCCGATTGCCCCCTACTCACCTCCATTGATATCGTCGGTCCCCGGCGTAGTAACACCGCCTGTAGTATCGCCACCTCCCGTGGTGACACCCCCGGGCGGATGCGGCGGCGGATCTGGTAGTGGTCACGGTGGCGGTTCCGACTGCGGACAGGGGCACGGACATGGCGGCTCCGACTGTGGCTCCGGTAATGGTAACGGTCACGGGCACGGGCACGGCGGTTACGGCGATGGCCATGGTGGCGGCAGCGGGCATGGACATGGCGGCTACGGCGGCTCCGACTGCGGACCTGGTGGCGGCAGCGATCACGGGCACGGAGGCGGTTCCGGCGATGGACCTGGTGGCGGTAGCGGACACGGCGGCGATTCCGATGGCGGCCATGGTGGCGGTAGCGGACACGGCGGCGGTTCCGATGGCGGCCATGGTGGCGGCAGCGGACACGGCGGCGATTCC
>JAKFUT010000106.1 GCA_021732565.1 Candidatus Obscuribacterales bacterium | reverse complement strand
ATGCAGAAAAGAGATCGGCGAAACTTTTGCGTGCTGCGGGTGGGGCATATCGAGCCACGCTTGAGGAACCCGGAGTTTTCGACAGCATAGTTTTTCGGCAGTGGCACGAATCCAACCTTGCCGAAGATGAAGCCGAGATAGAAGTAAAAGCCGCGGGCCTCAATTTTAAAGATGTCGTCAATGCTATGGGAATTCTGACTCCGGAAACAGTCAGCGGTGGCTTGGCGGGCGACCAGCTTGGCTTAGAGGTTGCCGGATGCGTGGTGCGTTGCGGTTCAGAGAAAGTCGATGTGCGACCCGGAGACGAGGTTCTTGCGCGAGTCACCAATGGATTTGCAGGCCTGGTTACCGCAAGGAATGAACATCTAGCACAAAAGCCCGCACATCTTACCTTTGTACAAGCGGCGACGATACCGGTGGTTTATCTAACCGCTCACTACGGACTTAATTATCTAGCTCGCATAAGCAGCGGAGAAACAGTTCTCATTCATTCAGCAGCCGGGGGCGTAGGGACTGCCGCAATCCAGCTGGCGCAAAGGGCCGGGTGCAAGATCATCGCTACTGCAGGCACTAAGTCGAAGCAAGAGTATATAAGGAGCTTGGGTGTCAAACATGTCTTCGACTCTAGATCACTCGATTTTTATGACCGAGTAATGGAAGTGACGCACGGGCGCGGGGTTGACGTTGTTCTAAACTCACTCACTAACAATTTTATTACTCAAAGCATCAAATGTTTGGCGCCGTTTGGGCGCTTCATTGAAATCGGTAAAAACGACATTTACAAGAATGCCAAGTTGAACTTACGGAGATTGGGCGAGAATGTATCTTTCTTCGTTGTGGATGTCGATCGCTTAGCCCTACAGAAGCCCGCATTGCATAAAATGCTCCTGGAAGGAGTGGTGGCAATGTTCAATAGCAAAGAGTTGATACCACAAGCAGTTACAGAATTTCCGGCAGGTCAGCTTGGCAAAGCTCTGAGCTTCATGAGCCGCGCTATGTATCATGGAAAAATTGCCGTAACCATGGGGGAAGAGACCATTTCGGCGTTACCCTCTGAAGTGCTCAGATGTGATTCTCGCGGTTGCTATTTGATCACAGGAGGAGCCAGTGGTCTTGGGCTCAAACTAGCCAGTTGGCTTGTAGAAAAAGGTGCTAGACACCTGGTGCTTGCTAGTCGCAGCGGCTGCAAACTTGAGAGCGATAAACTGGTTGTTGAGCAACTGCGAACAGCCGGCATACAGATTGAGCTGGCACTCATTGATGTCAGCGATAAAGTTGCGGTTGATGAGCTGATCGAACAATTCGGGCGCAGTCGCCCACCACTTCGCGGGGTCATTCATACTGCTGCTTTGTTAGAGGATGCACGTGTTGGTAACATGGACGAGGCCCGCTTTTGCCGCGTTTTTGCTCCAAAGGCTATAGGCGCATGGAATCTTCACCTTGCTTGCACTGAGTCAAACCAGCCTATCGAATTCTTCGTCATGACCTCATCAATTTCATCAGTTCTCGGTCTGTTCGGGCAAAGCAACTATGCCAGCGCCAACTTCTTTTTAGATGCTCTGGCAGAGTATAGACGTATGAAGGGCCTGCCGGCCACGAGCATCAATCTTGGTGTCCTGGGCGAATACGCAGGACTGTCACGAACTGATCGAGATACAACAGACGTACTGGCATTGTTAAAAAGCCATGGAATATCTCCCATGAGCCTCAACGACGCGCTAACAAAAATCGAATTTGGAATCACGAAGAATATGGTCCAGATGATGGCGGCCTCCCTGTCTTGGGCTCCGTTCATAGCTGCATATCCGAACCTGACAAGGGATTCCCGTTTCATCACCGCCGCTGCGAGCAAGCAATGTGAGCGGACGGAGAAACGAGCTGGTAATTTGCGTTCCTCTATCCTCGCGCTCGGGCAAGATGAACGTGTCAAAACAGTCCAGAGAGAAATGTCCGTCGGTCTTGCAAAAATTCTCGATATACCAACATCGAAGGTAGATGCAGCATTATCAATAGAAAAATACGCATTAGATTCTCTTACTTTAAATCGCCTGAGAAATTGGATCTTGCGGAATCTCGACATCAATTACCCTTTGATAAAGCTGTTGAAAGGTCCGAGCATATCAGAGGTAGCGTCCGAACTAGCTCAGATTGTCAGCGCTCAGCCGGAATCAAGTGCACGGGTGGCGCGAAATGAAAACGCTCAGGTAAACACATTCATGATTACCGAAGAACCAGGCATTGAGATCGTGACGCCCTGGCTTATCCACAGCAAACGAAACTCGCTATCCGAGAAGCTGCCACGTCTATTTTGCTTCCATTCAATGGGTATAGGAGCTTCCTTGTTTTCACGGATCTTGCTCGAGCCACCGTCTAGCTTGGATGTCTTTGCCATACAAACGCCCGGGCGAGAGAACAGAATAGCAGAGCCCTTCGTGCAAACAGTGCACGAATTATCAGAAGCAATCGTGCAACAAATTCTTCCTTTGCTTGATCGCCCATTTCTGTTTTGGGGACACAGTTTTGGCGGGGTGATAGCCTTTGAGACGGCTCGCAAACTGCGCGCTCTGTCCAACGTTTTACCGAAAAGCCTCATTGTCAGTGGCACCATGCCGCCAGACAAAATGCAAACTTGGCAAAACCGAGAGAACATGTTCAAGCTGCTAACGGCTCCAGACAGCGCCGACTATCTGATTTCGTTGATGCGTTATGTTGAGGACGTGGAGTTTATCAAAACGCTAATACCAATTATGCGCAAAGATTATCCGCTTATGATGAGTTATCGACACGTTGAAGAAAAGCCACTCGCGTGCCCGATAACTGTTTTTGGTGCGAAGCAAGACGATGTAACCTACCTTGACGAACTCGACCAGTGGCACAAACATACAGCAGCACAATTTGAACTGATACCCGTGAACGGAGATCACTGGTTCTTAAATGCTAACCATCATCTCATCACGCAGCATCTTGAGCACCTCGTTTCGAAGGCCTTGGAACCAGCGTAGCAATGCGTTTCCTTTCTGATGTAGAACCCGCTCAAGATCTGCCTGAGCCCCTCCCCGGGTTTGTAGACCGGGTTCTCGCCGGCTGGCAAGAATGCCGTTTGTCCACGCGAATATTGCTGAGAGGCGGGCGAATCCAAGATCTCTGCAAAGTGCAGCCCGGGGAGGAACGCTACTTCATTCAAGATGCTCCTCAACATAGGCAGCGCGAATTCTCCGCTGGTCGTCGGCTTGCTCATCAAGCACTGGCAATGATTGGCGCCGACGGCACACATTTGCCTCGCAAACCGAATGGCGATGTGGTCTGGCCTCCCGGCGTTTGCGGAAGCCTTTCCCATACAGAAGATTTTTGCTTAGTGGCCGTAGCAAACCAATCAACACGTGAAACTGGAATCGCCTGCAATATAGCAGGTGAGGATCAAATCTTGGGGATCGGCATAGATATCGAGAAGCTAGATAGACTTTATTTTGACGATTGGCAGATGTTGTTTTCCATGCAGGAAATGGAGATGCTAGAAGCGTTACCGAGCGAATGGCAGCCACGTTATGCAACCCTCATTTTCTCGGCAAAGGAGTCATATATCAAAGCCATCGGCGGCTGGAATGATGCCATCACCGATTTTTGTTCGCTCCAGACCAATTGGCAAATAGGCACAGCCTCTCCGCTGATTTATCCAATCACCGAAACAACATTTAGTCTTCCGCGGCAAGTGTCTTGGCACGTTTTTGTGGATTCATATGTTGTTACTGCTATTTGTCTAACATCGTGAACGGTCTAGCCGACGATGCATCGTGCGAATACATTGAGGAATGAAAAGAACGAATGCCGGACATTCCACGATCACCGCGAATCGCTGCAGAAAGCCACATGACTTCTATCGGTATTGCTTGTTAACAACTTTTGCCCGGCGCTCCGCAGTCGCATAGGGGAGACGCCAAGCATATGCGATTACGCCGCGATGGATATCGAGCAGTTAGAAGAAAAATTCTAATTTTTAATCCAAAAAAATTGAACTAAATCGCTGCACTGATCGTTATGGATATATGAAAGCAATTTTGCGGAAGTATCTTTCACCCCTACCGCATGTCAATCGGGATGCAACTCCCGATTGAGTGCCTTGCGTCGAGACAAAGGCTTACATTGAGGTGCATCATGAAGTCGAGTATTCTAGCCGCCACAAGGTCTCATACCTTCACAATACAGTGCATCGTATTCGGTGCCGCGTCCACTACTAGCACATTGCTAGCAGATAGCTATAACACCCCTCTCAGCAATCCGGAAGATACAGTGTCTGTAGTCAATAAAGTTTCACGAAACAAAATTTGGAAAGCCCCAACGGAGTTGGAACCAAGCAGTGAACTCATAGAAATTGCGGGCTCGTCTATTCTCGCGCAGCTGCTCATGCGAAGAGGGATAACCACGCCTGAAGAAGCGAAGATTTTTCTTGATCCGGCGTATTACACGCCAACCAGCCCGATGGAATTCGCGGACATGCCGGCGGCCATCGTTCGAATTAGCAAAGCGATAGCCATGCAAGAAAAGATCACCGTATACGGTGACTACGATGTCGACGGGGTCACTGCTACATCAGTGGTTCTTACCGTCCTGCGGAAGCTCGGTGCAAATGTCGACTACTACATTCCCAATCGCTCTACTGAGGGTTACGGTCTCAATCTTAAAGCTGTAAGTATTCTTGCAAGCAAGCACAGAACACGTCTGATCATTTCGTGCGATTGCGGCATTTCGAATTTCGCTGAAATTAATTTGGCCAAACAACTGGGAGTGGAAACAATCATTGTCGACCACCACTCCATGCCGGACATGATACCTCCCGCCGTTGCTATTTTGCATCCCAAGCAATTCGCAGATGATCACCCGCTCTTCCACCTCCCGGGAGTCGGAGTCGCCTACAAATTGTGTGAAGCAATTCTGCTCGATAACGGCATGCACGATGAAATCGCAAAACTCCATGACTTTGTTACCCTTGGAATGATTGCCGACATGGTTCCGCTGGTAGCAGAGAACCGATATCTTGTGCAAATAGGCCTGCCAGCCCTGGCGAAATCGCCCCGAGCCGGCATTCGGGCTCTCCTTGATCAAACGGTGAAGATGGATGGCACCGACCTTGTCGGTTTCGGATTGGCACCGAGAATAAATGCGGTAGGCCGACTCTCCGATGCCAACCTCGCGGTTCAGCTAATGACCACCGACAATGTGGAGGAAGCCCAAAATCTGGCACGGCAGCTCGACCTCGAAAACCTTAGAAGACAAGAACTATGCGAACAAATATTCTTTGAAGCCGATCAGAAAGCAAAAAACGCATTGGCTCAAAGAGAAGATCTCGCGCTAGCTCTTTATTCCCCGGGCTGGCACCACGGTGTAGTCGGAATTGTAGCTTCACGGCTGGTCGAGAAATATCATGTACCTGTTTTCATTGGTGAACTCGATGAGCAAGAAGGTAAGCTAAAGGGCTCGGCACGTGGCATTCCGGGCATCGATCTCTATCAAGTCTTGAAAGAGAACGAACAGCTAATGATCAAATGGGGTGGTCACCAGGCGGCAGCGGGTTTCAGCACAGAGGCCGAGAGGGCCGACGTGCTCTGCAGCGCACTGGTGAACACCTGCAACCGCATGCTAAGTGCCCGCTCAATGGTTCCAAAACTAGACATCGATCTTGTGCTGGAGCCTGCCACGGTAGATTTATCGCTGGTTAAGGAACTGACAAAACTTGGTCCTTTCGGCATGGGTAACAAGAAACCAATAATTGCCCTGACCAGTATGTTCGTTGTGAACACCCGCCCACTGGGTAAAGAAGGCAAGCACCACCGAATAGTCGTGAGAGACACTGGCAGCGGCGGGCTATTAGAGTGCGTATTCTGGAGAAGCGCAGGACGAATACCTCAAATCGGGGCATCGATAGATGTTGCATTTTCTCCAGAATCAAACAACTACAACAACACCGAGCGATTGCAACTGGTTTTGGCTGATTGGCGTTTAGCTGCGCCGATGATCTCGGCACAAGTCGAAGAAGAAATCGCGCCAGCGGTACCAGCCACAGACGCAGCGCTGCCTTCCCTTCATTTAGAAGGAATCAGACCAGCCACAACACTGGCGAACGCTGGCAGGGTATTGAATGTGGAAGCCGATATACAGGCGAAAGATCCAGGAGCGCGATTCTCCTCACTAGATATTAGCTGGAAAGATCTGCGCAAGCATAGTGCTCCCCAATCGGTGGTCGATGCGGCTATACGCAGACTTGGCACAAAAGTCGCTATCTTTGCCGAAACGAATGAACAAATTACCGGTGGAACATTGCAAGACCGCGCAAGCATAGAGGCAGCAGCTCATTTGCTCCTCTGGCAATATCCTCCCTCCATAGAAGTTCTACAGAGCCTCATTGCGAAATGCAGGCCCGCCAACATTTACCTGGTGGGCGGCGCAGCTAAAGAAGACTCCGACGCGGGAAATTTTCTCAAACGCCTTTCGGGTCTAGTGCGGTTTGCTGTAAATCAGCGAGACGGCGAAGCCAAGGCTGAGAAAATATCGATAGCACTGTCCACCACCAAATTGGCCGTGGCGCTAGGATTGACGGTTCTCAAGAAATCCGGCGTAATGGACTGGTACGCCGAGGAAGGCGTAATTTACATGGAGCTGCTCGGCGCACCGGAAGTAGCCGTGGTAGAAGTTCCCGAGTACACCCAACTGGTAAATGTTCTTGCCGAAATAGCCGAATTTCGTCACTGGTGCGCGGATCGTTCTATTAACGATATACAATTAGCCCTCATCCCCAATGCCATACTAGTGGACGCAAGCGTACCGATGGAGGCTATGGAGACCAGCGACAGCACCTTTGGAAGAGCCGATCATGGTAGAGCAAGTAACATCACCCCTGTTAACTAAAGAGAAGACCGAATGGTTAAAGGCTAAAATTCGTGACATTCCGGATTTTCCGAAGCCGGGAATTGTGTTCAAGGACCTCACGACGCTCCTCAAGGACGGCGAAGCGTTTAGTTATGTCATAGATGTACTGACCGAGCATTTCAAGCAACACAATGCAGCATATATTGCGGGCATAGAAGCTCGTGGATTTATCCTCGGTCCAGTGATTGCACACAAGCTCGGTATCGGATTTATTCCAATCCGCAAATCAGGCAAGTTGCCATACCGCGTGGTGAAAGAAACTTACGATCTTGAATATGGCACTGACTGTGTAGAAATACACGAAGATGCTGTGGAAGAGGGCGCAAGAGTCATTCTTATCGACGATTTGTTAGCAACAGGCGGAACCGCACTAGCTGCACACAAGCTCCTCACGAAAGTAGGGGCAAATGTAGTCAGCGTTGGGTTCGTAGTTGAACTAGGATTCCTCAATGGCAGAAACCGGATGCCTTCCAATGTGGAAGTCGTTAGCATTCTGACATATTAATCTGATTCTGACAGCCTGAATTCATTCACGCCCGTAGGCATTGCCTCATATGATGAGGCGGCTTGCGGGCTAATTTGTCGATGTTTCCACTTCACAGGTCAAGGGTAGAATACATCCGGGTGGGGAGGCTGGCGAAATGTTCAAATTACCAGGAATCGTGGCATTCGCGTGCAGCGCCGTCATGGCAATACCGAGCGTGAGTGCCTCAGACACGGCTGAAGTCCACCCTAAGGTCATCGTGTTATTCAGCAAGCACTGTCATGCTTATTGCGACAAAGTTCGTCCGATTCTCCAGGAACTGAAAGAGCAGTATCCCACAATCACGTTTTGTGAACTTGACACATCACAAGAAGCCATGGCTGAATCCAGAATCAAAGCGAAGGAACTGGGCAAGAACATTTTGCAGTTCATGCTTGAGATGGCCGACCATGTGCCCTATGTAGGCTTCTTTACCAGCAAAGGAAAACTGGTAAAAGAGTTGGACGGTCCCAAGACGAAAGAAGTGTATGTGAGAGTGATCGCAGAACAACTTACTAAAGAGAAATGACGATCGGTGCCGATATGGTCGATGAGAAATTAGCTTCCATTCTCAAGAAAATATCGGCATTATCAGCTGGTTTGGTTCTTCTCTGCTGCTTCTGCATTTCAGCTGGTTGGTTCTTTGACATCGCAGAACTTCGCACACCTATTCCCGGCGGCGGGATTGTTTCATTCGGCACCTGCGTAGCATTTGCGCTTTTGAACTGTTTTATACTAACCACAATGGCTTGCTCTGGTCGAAAACCTGTAGCCTGGATATGCTACAGCGGGGCCGCGTTGTTAGCTCTGTTAGCCGCGGTCAGAGCACTGGAAACTGCTCTGGGTGCCGACTGGATACCACCACTGGAGATACCAGTTCCAGCAGATCGTAACTCCCTGATGCTGCCGGGGCCTGTCACTGTAGACGTTTGCATTCTACTGATCTTCTATGGTCTTGGCTTTGCACTAAGCAGGTGGAAGTTTCGCGTGAAAGAATGGCCGATCTTTCAGGCACTAACTCTTTGCGGTTGTGTCATTTCGTTCATTCCGATCATAGGCTACATTTCGGGACAAGAATCGCTGTGCACCATATACGGTTGCATAAAGCAGCCACTTGCCATAACTTTCATCTCGCTCTTAAGCGCTTTTCCCATTTTGTTTCGTGACGTTTCCGATTCACCGCTGGCAGATGCCGCCCGGAACAACAGAACCGGCCGCGTTTTCCGAACGGGTCTCTTACTCAGTCTGGTAGCATGCCCGCTAGCATTTGTCCTTAAAACAGCACTAGTTCTTACCCAGATTATCGAGCCCGGTCTGGCTTCAACCTTGTCGCTCACGGCTCTGCTAGTAATTGCAGTAAGGCTGCTCTGGTCCAGCGGCACATCCGGTGCAGATAGCCAGACAACTCAGTTACAAGAGTTCAACGGCTACTCCGGCAGCTCCGGATCTGGCAATATTCCGCCTTCGCCCCCACAAGGTGTCGCGAGCGAAGGCAATAGACAATCGAGCTCGGCCTGGGGCAGCGGCCAGGTAATAAGCAAGATCTCTCCACCCGACGGCGGACAAAGAATAAACGGAAATGGCGTCGCTTCGCCAATCAACGACAGACAAGTTCAGGTCGCATCCGGGGCAAACAATCAACCGGTGTTTGATTCAACACCATATTCGGGGCTTGGCGAAGCGACCACCATAGTTGGAGAATTCGCTGCCCCGGTCTCGGCAAGAGCATCATCTGTGATTCTAATGTGCAATGCATGCAAAAACCGCTACACGGAAAATCTAGAAGTTTGCCCTATTGATGGTAATGAGCTTCGAGTCGAAATTGTAGATCGTCTCATTGGAACTATTTTCGCCGAGAAGTATCGTATTGACGCCTTACTCGGGAAAGGAGGAATGAGTACCGTTTATCTGGCCAAACATACTCTCATGGGAAAACAAGTCGCGATAAAACTGCTGCACTCAAACATACTCTCCAATATTGCGGCAGTGCGTAGATTTCAGCATGAAGCAAAGACCATGAGCCGACTTAGACATCCAAATATACTGGATGCACTCGACTTCGGTTTCTTCGACGGACTGCCGTATCTGGTCATGAACCTGGTTGAAGGATCAAGTCTTTCCGAGCTACTAAAAGAGACGCGAACATTATCGTTGCGCCAATTTTTCGATATCTCATTACAAATTTGCTCCGGTCTGAGCCACGCACACACCCAGGGCATCGTTCACCGAGACTTGAAGCCGGCCAACATCATGATTATTCCAGAACAAAGCGGCGACAAAGTGATGATAGTCGATTTTGGTCTTGCCAAATTCACCTCGGCAGAGAACGAAGGAGCCGACAGAATTACGCAAACGGGGGATTGTATGGGAAGCCCTCTTTACATGAGCCCGGAGCAGTGCACAAGTTCACCCGTTGATCATCGTACAGACATTTATTCGCTCGGTTGTCTCTTCTACGAGTGCCTCACGGGTAATCCTCCCATCCGGGGAAACTCGATTTTAGAAGTAATGCAAGGCCATCTTTCTGGCGCACCCGCGGCATTTCCTCCTTCCACCAATGTTCCGCATGACCTCCAGGAACTCATTTACGGCATGCTGGCAAAGGACCCGCAAGATCGGCCCCAATCACTAAGCCAGATTCATAGCAAACTCAAGGTAGCACAAACTCACGCCAGCGTAGCCGAGTTTTAAGCAGCCAAGGGTGGAAAGAGCCTCGGCCGGGTACAATGAAGCCGGACAAGGAGGATCAGGCGGTGGAGGGTGACAGCCTCGGTTTGTGGTTACAAAAGCAGCTAAGGGTGCTCTCTAAGGGTTCTAGCGGGTTATCCCCGGAAACTCTTAGCTGGTCATCACTGGCGGCTTCTCTGCTAGCTGGCGGCATGCTTTACGGTGCCTATGATAAACCCTGGCTAGCCTTGCTTGCCGTACCCGTTCTGGCGGCACGCCTGGCGCTTGATTCCCTGGAGAGCATTGCTGTCATGGAAACCAGTGCCACGCCTCATTCGCGCCTGTTAAGTCGACTCTGCGATCGACTGGCAGACCTATCACTCTTTCTCGGTTTAACATTTTGGCCCGACGTGCGCGTTCACCTGGCCATGCTCGGAATCATTTGCATGTTGATTGTCAGCTACGTGGGTGAATGCGGTCGCAATTGTGATGTGCGCAACTACAGCGGGGGGCTGCTCTGCCAGACACATCGAGTGGTGCTTCTCATGTTCTTTTGTATTATGCACGCCCTGCGCCCCGGGGCAACACTGAGCGGATTCTCCACATTTGAAGTGATGTTCGTCTTATTCATTCCGCTGGCTTCGCTGACGTTATTGCATCGCATGGACATGTTCAATACCGATGGACCGGAGAACAAAGGTGATTGAACGGCACTGTCACTGTGGCGGTTGGTTCTCAATGTTCATCGTTGCTGTAACAGCTACCACGGCGTTAGGCGAGGGAATTGTGGTTGATGGACTAACGATTTCCCCACACTCCCGATCTAAAGTTTGGTTGTTGAACAAATTGGAGCCCGCACCACCATGTCCATCATAAATCCCGATATTCCAGACCAGTTGTTGCTCGATAAATACGCACTAGAACCATCGCAATTTATGAATCTGGATGGCTTCAAGATCCACTATAGGGATGAAGGAAAGAAGGATGGCCAGCCGGTTTGACAAAGCTAAAGTTACAACGTAATCCTTGAAAAATAATTGATGCAGCAATCGGTCTGCGCAGAGCTATCCTACCCCGGCTCAACGGGTCAACCAATCAATGAGAACCAGTGCCCATCAATTCTGCGCCGTCGGATCCAGCCATTAATTCGAAGATATCTCCTTCTTCAAATCGAACGGCTGCCGATTGCTTCATTCTCACGCTTCCATTCATTTCCCGAATGAGAGGACATTCAAATCGTGATTGCTTCTAAGGCACAAAAATGTCACGGTCTGATTAGCGGCACGCCAGACGGTTCTGTAAACCGCTCCACTTGCGTAGTTTCCACCCCTCGCCATCAAATTGCCAAATCTCTGCCAAAACTTTGCCATAACCTTTAGGTATCTTGAAGACATGAAGAGCAGGCAATCGGGAATGCAGTTCTTCAGCGTTGTTGGACAGGCAGGGTGAGCGGGCATGGTAAATCGGACATTCTCAACACAGTCGAACAGGTTTTCTTATACTGGCGAGCAGATCAAACGAATCACAAGAGAAGAGGTAATCACCCTCAGGGCTGTGGATGCTGGCAAGCCAGGCGGGGGGTTCATGATTAAAACACTAAGTGTATGCGTACGGGAAATCAAAGATTTTTTCACATCTCCACGAGGCGCAAAAAAAGATAGATTCTGCAAGCACTACGGACACATCATTCTGGGGGCCTGGCAAAGCTGTTATCCAAACTGTGGAGATTGCGGCGTAAAAATTACATCTCCGGATCAACTACGAAAGGCGGCTCCCAGAGCTTAGAGACCGAGTTTTCCAAGCCGATCCTCCTCCCAACCAACTTAAATCGGCTGGCTACGAAATACGAGAAGCGTCTTTCTGCTTCTCGTATTTCTCTTTTTGACCTCGAAACTGGCTGGAGACACAGCACGCTCTCCTTTCTCGAAACTTCTCCGGGGAAGAAATCGTCGCCAATTACACAAACCAGTACACCAGCACCACGATTCGTCACGACTTGAACGAGCCTGGCCAAATAAGGTATTTTTCTGGCGAAAATATACCTTATACCTCATCCTTGCAACCCGATTATTCTGTAGACAGTATTTCTTTCGGGTCGAAGATATAAGATATATTTTCCGGTGCACGTTTGTGATGTATTCGATGTTTCGTTAACTCAGTGTCGGCTTTGTACGAGGATGGATATCCACGCCCACAACGACAAAAGCGACCCGGCTCTTGGCAGATTACGAATGTCCCCGTAGGGTGGATATCATCCATCCCGGGCATCTTGCCTGATTACGCCAACTCATGTCGCAAGGCACTCTCCAGGTCGCCATATTGAAATTTGAAGCCGTTTTTCTCCAACTTAGAAGGCAGCACTTTGGCTCCAGAGAAAAGCATTTCGTCGGCCATTTCTCCAAAGAGCAATCGCGGGCCAAATGAGGGAACAGGCAAAAATGTCGGACGATGCAATACTTTGCCCAGAGTTGAGGTGAACTCTGCATTGGTGCATGGTTTTGGTCCAACCACGTTGACAGGTCCTGCAAGCGCGTTGGTGTTGATCGCAAAATCGATGGCACGCACTGCATCTTCAATATCGATCCAACTCATGTACTGGTTGCCTGATCCCAAATTCCCACCTGCACCTAACTGGAATATCGGTAACATTTTCGCCAGCGCACCGCCACTCTTGCTGATAATCACACCAAACCGCAGGTTCACAATGCGCACGCCGCCAGCCGCGGCAGGAGATGCGGAGTCTTCCCATTCTCTGCAGACACCGGCAAGAAACCCCGTTCCAGGCATGCTCTCTTCAGTTAACGGCTCGCTCCCACGATCGCCGTAATAGCCAATGGCAGACGCACAAACTAATACTTGCGGCTTGCGACTCAGTTTCGCGACGCACTCAGCAATGGTCCTGGTGCCCTTGATGCGACTATCGCGAATCTTGTTTTTCGTGACGTCGTTCCACCGTTGAGCCACAGACTCCCCCGCAAGATGAACCACCGCGTCCACGCCCTCCAGCTCGCTCGCGTTGATCGTGCCTGCCTCCGGATCCCAATGAACACTCTTTCCGTTTCCATTACCCCGAGACAATTTCAAGATCTCATGCCCTTCGGAGTGGAGAAACTCTGTTAGTGCCGAACCAACCAGTCCTGAAGCACCAGAAACAACTATCTTCATACGCTTCTCTCTCCTCAATCCTGATAAAACAGCTCAACAATTGCAGCAGCTCACTGAAATCACCTTTGAAGTACACCAAACCTTTTCGAACTCAGGCTGATCATGTAACCTCAAGCTAAATGGTAGCTTGTATTCCATTCCTCTTCTATAGACGAATCAGCATGATCAACTTACTACTTCCATAAAGCAGAGCAAATCTAATTCCTAAGTGACATCGACTATCACAATCATTAACCTTCCGCGAGTTTTCATCAATCATACCAATGAACCACATAGTCCTCGATGATGACCGAAAAGGCGTAGGTGAACTACAATACCAACATGCACATCGGGAAGCTTGATCCTTTAGTTCACTTTGCGTGCGAGTCACTGGCGTACTTTGTCGGCTTCCGCCTTTACATCTGGCTAAAGAAGCGCGACAGCCTGGATTTCAGCGAGAGAATTCGCATAATCGCCTCCTGTTTTGCAGGAGCTGCAATTGGCTGCAAACTGATCGCGATACTCGGTGATCCCGCAACAATTTACAGTCATTTCGTCAGTGTCGAATCTTTTGTAGCCGGAAAAGGGATCGTCGGCGCATTGGTGGGAGGCTGGCTTGGCATCGAAATTTGCAAAGCGCTTACCGGCATAAAATCCGCCACTGGCGATTCGTTCGTAATTCCACTGGTAGTTGCGATAGTAATTGGGCGAATCGGCTGTTTCCTAACGGGCTTCTACGACCACACATACGGAATACCATGCGATCTTCCATGGGCTGTTGATTTTGGTGACGGGATCAGGCGACACCCGACCCAGCTTTACGAGATTGCATTTGTGTCAGCCATTCCCTTAATGATTCATCAGCTGCGTCGACGGCTTGTTCATCAGGGCGACCAGTTCAAGTTTTTCATGTCTGCGTATATGACATTTCGGTTATTCGTAGAAACTGTTAAACCGGTGCCCCATCCGTACTTTGAATTAGACGCCGAACAAGTTGTCGCAATTGCCGTGCTCCTTTATTACAGTAGATTTCTGGTATCATTGCGTCGCCCGGCAGCTCAGATCGCGAGTACAAGCCATGATTGAAACCAAAGATCGTCCTTACATTTTTTATGAGTTAACAAATAGCCTCTGTGCAGAGTGTCTCACGAAGGTAGAAGCCAAGATCATCTTTCAAGATGAGTGCGTTTATCTCGTAAAAAATTGCCTCACTCATGGCCGGCAGAAAGTATTGATTTCCACTGACATAGATTATTACAAACTGAGCCGCAGCTACCTCAAACCCGGTCAATTGCCATTGCGTTTTAACACTGAAACGGTGCGCGGCTGCCCCTATGATTGTGGTCTTTGCCCGGATCATGAGCAGCACAGTTGCCTCACGCTAATTGAAATTACCGACCGGTGTAACCTCGAATGCCCAATCTGTTACGCCGATTCATCACCGAAAAGCGGCAATCATCGCACGATGGAAGAAATTGAGTTTATGCTGGACTCTCTGGTAAAGAACGAGGGAGAACCGGATGTGGTGCAATTGAGCGGTGGCGAACCAACCATTCATCCGCAATTCTTCGACATAGTAGAGCTGGCAAAGAGCAAACCGATTAAACATCTTATGGTCAATACTAATGGGGTAAAAATTGCCAGAGACCGCGCATTTGCCGAACGGCTGTCTCAGTACAAACAAGGGTTCGAGGTGTACCTGCAGTTTGATAGTCTTCGCCCGAGTCCGCTGATTAAGTTGCGCGGCGAAGACCTGACAGAAGTACGAAAGAAAGCGCTGGCTCACCTGAACGAATTCGACATATCTACAAATCTAGTTGTCACTCTTCAAAAAGGTTTGAATGACGACGAAATCGGCGAGATTATAGACTTTGCGCTGACCCAGCCCTGCGTGCGAGGAGTAACGTTGCAGCCAATTCAATCGGCGGGGCGCCTGGTCAACTTCGACCCGGCTAAAGACAGACTGACTGTGGCTGAGGTCCGACAAAAGGTACTAGCCCAATCGAAAGTCTTTTCGCCCGACGACATTATTCCTGTTCCCTGTCATCCCGATTGTATTGCCATGGCTTATGCGCTGAAGTCGGGAGAGAAGACAGTTCCGCTCTCAGGACTCATTGGCAAAGACGTCCTTCTCAGCGGTGCGAGAAACACCATTCAATATGAAAAAGATCCTGCTGTTAAGGAGAAATTATTCAAACTGTTTTCGCTCAACCAGACAGACAAAACAACCTCACACGCAGTAGGTGATCTACTCTGTTGCCTGCCGAAACTTCAGTTTCCACCCGAACTCAACTACAAGAATATTTTTCGATTGATCATTTTGGAATTCCTCGACAGGTACAACTTCGACGTGCGCTCTGTAAAACGTACTTGCATTCATATCGCCCACAAAGATGGCCGCATCATTCCCTTTGACACGTACAATATGTTCTATAGGGACGGGGTTGAGGCATCTCTCCCTGAACCAATAGTAGCGACCTTATCGCGAAGTTAGCAGACCTGGCCAGCCGCGTAGTCATCTGGTCCAACCTGATGAACTTGAACTATAACGAGAATCCCAAGAGTTAGTAGCATCAGGCGCCGGCCGTCGCCCTAAAGGATTTCCGGGAGTATGTAGTGAAAAACGATGACCCTGAGCTAAAAGAAACCATCAAGAAAAACTTCTTGACCGGAGTTCTTCTCGTGTCCACGATCAACGTTGTGGGGTGCGGTGCATCCACGCTAATGTCTTCATCACATCCTGACTTAAATATCTTTCTGGGAAGTTTCCTGGTATCCGCTCTTGCGCAACCAATTTGGGGTGGAATAGCCATAATACTCGCCCTAATGAAACGTAGTCCTGGCATAGCTTCCGGCATGATAACCGCCGCAAGTGTGTGGATAATTCTAGCGGTAGGGCTTTGTTTTGGAGCGGTCTTCGGAATAGGGCGGGCATGGAAGTAGGACTATGGGGCAATATATTGGGGGTCCTTCGGCGATTTCATTATTCATGAACACGTGGGCGGTCAACTTGATGAGCATGCCAGGCTTAGAAAAGCGCTTAGCACAATACGGGCAGTTGTGGTCAAAGGCTCTGGTTGGCAATCTAAAAAAACAATAAACTTCGACGGAGATTGCTTTAGGAATTCGCAGCCTCTGTGCAGTCTCGGCCGATCCCGTCTACTGCGGTGCCGGGTTGGAAAGGCCAAACTCGCCCCGATTGACACGAGAATGCTCCCACTCATTACCATTCCCGGACACCTTACAACTTCTTAATGGGGCAAGGATGAACTTATTGCTGGTCTGTGGCTTCGCCACTTGGCGGCGCCACAGGCAGCCCCACAGCTTCAGAAAAAATGTTTAAGGCTGAAGTTGCCTGAAACTCAGGCAGGCTCATGGCAGCAGGGTTATCATGATTATCCGCAAATCGGTGCGGTGCGTGACTTCAGAGACCAGCTCATTTGCTTTTCAATAGCCTGACCTACCTCATATTCCTTCCGGTGACTGTTTTTCTCTTCTGGGTCAGTCCCCGCGCATGGCGAACCATATTGCTACTCATAGCTAGCTATGTCTTTTACATGAGCTGGAAACCAATCTACGGGCTATTAATGATCGGTTTGACCATCGCAAATTACTTCTTCGGGCTGGCCATTCACAAATTTTCGGCATGGCGAAAAGCATTGCTGATTACCGCGGTTGTCGGAAATCTAATAATCCTCGGCTACTTCAAGTACACCTATTATGCGGTGGACCTGCTCAATCAGACCATCGCGCCTTTCGGTCAACATTTCCCCCGTGTTACCTTCGAGATTATCTTGCCCCTGGGCATATCGTTTTTTGCGTTCGAATTCATTCACTACATCATCGAAGTGTATAAGGGCGGCAAGCCCGTGCGCTCACTACCTCAGTTTGCATTATTTGCCGGCTTCTTTCCCACACAGTTAGCGGGGCCGATTAAACGCTATCAGGATTTCATTCCACAGCTGTCCCAAGAACATCGCCCTGGATGGAAGGAAATAGACGACGCCATCTGGTTGATTTTGTTTGGATTATTCAAGAAAGTAATATTTGCGGACAATCTTTCTTCGGTTGTGCAGAGCGGCTTTAGCCGGCCAGATCTACTGACCGGGCTAGATACGTGGATGGTTGTTTACGCATTTGCATTTCAGATCTATTTTGATTTTTCCGGCTACACCGACATTGCACGCGGGTCAGCGATGCTCTTCGGATACAAGGTGCCACTAAATTTCAATCTTCCTTATCTTGCCGGCTCGATTGCCGAGTTCTGGCATCGCTGGCACATTTCACTTTCAACATGGCTACGCGACTATCTCTACGTTCCACTGGGAGGAAGTCGTTGTTCTAAATGGTTGAATTACAGAAACCTGTTTCTTACGATGCTTCTAGGCGGGCTCTGGCACGGGGCAGGCACGCATTTTGTAGCCTGGGGAGCGTTCCACGGATCAGCTCTGATCGCTCACAAAATTTTTCGCGAATCTACGGCAAATTTCGGATTTGTCGATAAGATTCGTACCATGCGTGTATTTCATGTGTTGTCGGTTCTCCTAACATTTCACGCCGTTTGCATCGGCTGGGTCTTGTTTCGAGCAGACAACATGGACATCGCCGCCACGATGCTAAAGCAGATGTTCTTCCTTTCGCCGGTGACCGCGTCCGTAGCGGCTTGGCAGCTCACGATCGTAAACGTGCAAGATCCGATAATTTTCCTGATACTACCAATGGTGCTTGCTCTACTCTTTGCGGGGCAAGTCTTGTCCGGTTGGTTAGCGGCTCGCGTACAACCGATTACGCTACCAATGCCTATCAGGGCAATTGGAGTCGCGGCGCTGGTTCTGGTGTTGTTCCTCTTTTCTCCCGACAGTTCCCCAAAATTCATTTACTTTCAATTTTGAAGTAACCAACAATGACTGAGATTAACGAAAAAGACACAGACAAGACTACGGACAAAACGCCACGATACGTTTCGGTAGCTGTGTGCGGCGTCATTTTGTTTCTTCTCGGCAATGTCCTGATGCTCCTCTGGAAACCACTGGCTAACATTGATCCCGAAAGCCTGCCCTCTGCTCATACCTGGGTATGGTGGGCAGCCAGAGAGTATCAGGCGGAACCGCGTACGCCCGAGATTGTCATCTTGGGCGCATCCCTGCTGATGCACCCGATTTCCCGCCTTGATGCAGACTTCTTAAATAAAGACGTGGACTATGTGCACCATCACAGATCTGAGTACATGGCCGCTTCTATTCAACAGAAACTTGGTACTGCTGTCTCACGCTGCTTCAACTTCGCGTTGCCCGGTGCCATGGTCTCGGACGATTATATGGTATTACGAGCGATGCTCACTGGCAAACGAAAACCGGCGGTGGTGGTGCTAGGCCTCGGTGTTCGCGACTTCAGCGACAGCCTGGTGTCATGCCCGGCAGCGACTCCACCGTTTCGCTACCTCAAGCGCTACGCTAACACGGACGATCTCGTTGATCTGGTAATGCCACAACTCTGGCAACGCTTCGATTACTGGCTGGGTCGCGCCATTTATCCGCACGGAAAGAAACTAGACGCCCAGGTCGCCATGTGCGAGTCCACGAAGAACATCATTGGCAAATCCTTCGCCAGGGTGTTTCCGGCCAGTGCGCTAATGGAAGCGGACCCGGAGCGCAACGCTCCGGGTAACATGCGCGCAGAGGTAGAGGAAGGCTGGTTCGTGGTGCGAGCCCACCAGCAGCTCTCGTTTGAGGATAACACGCGGGAGTATAAGCGCCGCTTCCGTTCACCGAACACTTCAATGTTTGACATTCAGGAAAAGTTTCTGGAGAAATTCATGGCCGACTGCCACCAAAAGAACATTCGGGTGGTACTGGTCAACATTCCTGTAACACCCGCCAATCGCGCACTTGTCCCTGTGGGAAACTACGACCGTTATCTGCGACTACTTCACTCAACAGCACAAAAATGGGACGCCTGCTGTGTCGATCTGGGAGAAGATCACGATTTTGTCGCCACTGATTTTTACGATACTTGCCATATGAATGCTGCCGGGGGCAAGAAATTTGTCGATAAAATCGTGTCTGCGCTGCAATCGGATCTGCCAACCAATACGGCTCTCAAACAGCTACCTAACGTCCGCCTCGCCGGGACTCCATCGAAATCTCACTAACCGATGCGTGTCGTCAATTGCAATTCATGTCGTAGCTTTGTAGCTACAGAATTTGTAGAGTGTGCTCTTTTCCGGCTGCCTCGGATTATATGTTATTCCCGCACAATATGCATCACCAACCGAATGTCAATTCCCGAGCGACGTTGGCCAATTGGCAAATGTCAGGCATCATCGACACGACATTCACATATCATTCCGCGGCTTTGTAGATGCAGAATCTATAGAGCGTGCTCTTATTCGGCTGAAGGGGATTGTAGAGCGCCGTTAGCGTCTCACCGGTAGACGCCAAGTTCCATTGGTCATGAGTTACAGAGATCACTCCACTCATCGTGCTGATTAACCCGTTTTGCTTCACCGGATATTCGTAGTGAATGACATATTTACGCTCTTGGTGATTTTCGATTTCCTTCCTCAGAATTTTGGCTGGAACTGCCGTGCCCTGTTCTATCAGCTGGATTGGATGGCTCCCTCCGATAAAAGCGAACCAGTCAACCAGCAAACAGAGGGAGATAGGAAGAAAGATAAACACCGATAAATAGGGAAAGAGGGCCAGATTAATCAGACCTGCAATTGAAACAATGCAGAAGTTTCTGAGGGCATTCTCGTGCTTTCCAAAAATTTCCCATGCGTTTCTAAGTTTACGCGGAGTGTGCTGCAACTCGGTTTCAATCTGGTAGATTTCTCTGGCGCCCTGGTCGCTCATGAAATCGCGCCACCATTCAATCGGACCGTTTCGCACCGCGTTCACTGCCGGTTTGTCGCTAATTTCAGCCACAAACGATACAGTGGAGGGTGCTGCAGTACCCAGGGCAATGTGTGCGTCAGAGCCTGCTTGCAGAAGCCAGAGCACTGAGTTCGTTAGTTCCCTTACGGCGTCGTCAGTTACAAGAAAGAGCTCTTGAAATACTCTTGAGGCAAATGGTTTTTGTAAGTCAGGCTGTCGAAACAGCAAAGCATCGTCGCCTGCGTGAAATTGACGACGGTGTGTTTCTGAATCAGCCAGCACTATTAGAGACAAGTAGATGACCCAGCTGGAAAAGTTGTCCATGTTAGAGTCGAAATTCCTGGCATTACGTTGGGGATGCTGGTAATTTCGATGCCCTAGCTCATTGGCGGACCATCCCTCCATAGCCGGAACGAAAAAACCATCGTAGTCGACCAGCCGCAACTGACCATCGGGAAGAACCAATATGTTTCCATGCTGGAAATCACCATGAGCCACTCCCGCCCGCAGGAGATCCCGACACATGTCTGCAAAATTCGCGGCCACCCTTCTCAGAGATTCCGGCTCGTGGAGATGTTTTTCAATAAATTGATCGAGCGTATCGCCTTCAACCCATTCCATTCTTAAGATCGGGTACCAATCGCCTTTCACCAAAATTCCCTGCGGTAGATATTGAAAATCTACCGTATAAGGTAAGTCGTCTCTCATGACGAATTCAGAGATCAATTTGTAGCGTTCTTCCCGGGCCGAAACGTCGGTGAGGAAACAACGCACGGCATAGCATTTTCCGTCGTTTTCCATTTTGTAGACGGATGCGAAATTGCCGGTATTCGGACGTGGTAGCCCGAATGAATCCAATTCCGCACTACACATTTTCAGCTCAGGATCAGAGAACGAAATTGTCGGGTTCTGAATCGCCTCGTTATAATCCTGCGGCGAAGGCCATCTGCGAAGCCGTGCAGTTCTTACGATCGTAGACTCGTTCGTCACCTGAAGCTCCGGAGCGACAGTACCTGGACAATGTGAATGGACTATGCAAAGGCCCCCTATATGAATTTATGCGCGATATGCATATTATCCCTTAGCAATCGAAGCCGGAAACCTCCTGAATTTGGGAAATTCGCTCACAACGAATGTAAAATATTATGCATATCACGCATAAATTCATAAGAGCGCCAGCGAGACTAGTACCAACCAGTTATTCCCGCATAATATGGATCATCAACCGAGCCGTCAAATTCGCCAACTTACTGGAAGTGGCATCTGCCATTTTCGATGTGAGCCACGGCGAAAACCACGGTAAATTTCAGGAGTAAAACGCCTTCTCTCTCCGCGCACTTTTACATCAACGGGCCTGTTCCAAAATCTTCTCAAAATTGCTGTGGGTGAGTCCCTCCCATGCCCGCCGAATACGGTCGCGTGCACTGCATCAAACAGGGACTCAACGACAAGCGACGAAGCCTGAGCGACAATTTCTCTAGTCATTCAATCAACAATACCGTCCAAAACTACAAAGCGAAGGGCCGGCTGCTATCGAGATATACCTCGAGAGTAGCCGGCCCGCGCACCACGCCACCGCAATCAAAAAGATGCAAGTCGTTTTTAAGTCACTTGCCAGACTTCGCTCTATTTCCTAATATTCCTTTTTCGTGTGGGCGATTGAGAGCGAATGGGACACAACGCCACGCGTTTACCGGAGCTTACATCCAAAAGCCGAAACACCATCTGCACCAACCGGGTAAATTGCTGCTTCCATTTGTGTGTCGTCACGTTTTGAGTCCTCTAATTGGTAGTCACCATATACGGTGCTGAGATCGCGTTCGTTGCAGGAATCATCCCTTAGTACTTTGTGTGAACGCAGGAACTCATCACCTTTTCCTGATTTCTTCGACATAACCTCTCTATATCAGAGGTCTTGTTGAATTCAGCACCCGTAAACAAAATGATAATGATCTTTCGGCTCTTTGCAAGCGTTCTTAACGCCTTCTTATGCAGAACTCCGGTGATTCCACGTATCAATGCCAAGATACAAACACGAGGGAAGCGCCCAAAATGGTTACAGGGCAATAGGTTACAGCCGTCAGAAATAAATCCGCCGTTTTTCACTCAGCGACAGGGCTCTCAGTGCGGTAATCACGTAAGCCAAACCCGCTCACCATTTTTTCAGAAGAGATTCAGTTCAAAAGGAACGCACGTAACGCACAGAAAGTCCAAAAGGTGCCACCAGCCCCATCTGCCTGTTGGCATTAAACGCTGCAGGTCCACCCTTTACAGGCAAACCGGGGAGCGCCGTCGCTCCCGGATTGATGTGGCGATTGAAAACAATCGGAACCTCTGCAATGAACGTGTCACGTCCATATGAGTACGAAAGACCGGGACCAGCGGCCAGTGCATAGCCTGGTTGGCGAAACCCGTCATCTCGGCCAATGAGATCGTGCGAGTTCAAGCCTTCATACTTTGCCACCGCCATCAGCCGCAAAGACTTTAAGCGTGGGTATTCCCAGACGTAGGGCGGGCGCCACGCGAACCCGGCGGATATTGAATAGCCGTCAGCTACTGAGTTGGTTAGTCGACTCAAAAAATTCGCTGTAAGTGGCACGCCCAAATTGCTGATGATGGAACGAGTGCCATTGGTGTTACGCGGATTGATCAAATAGCTGCCAGAACTAAAGACTGAGCTACTTCGAAGAAAGTTCGGCCAGCGCAGCGTTTTATAGGCTTCGTATCCAACTATGACACCGAGCCCGCCGTCACCGGGCATAATTGCGGGCGGAAACACGGCACGTTTGCTCAAGTTACGGCCCGTTTCATCCGGAATGAGCTCTTTGAGATTCCAATTTCCCGTCGGGAGCTTGAGTCCTCCTCCAATGGCAATGTTTCCAAATGGATGCGCTTTCGGGTTGAATAACAATGTCTGAGAATAGATAGAAAGATCGCCAACACCGGTAGAAGGCCAACCGTCGCGCTGTCCTCGCGAAGGACTTAGCGGAGGAAAAATCATGGAGAAGCGATTCATCACGACCGGGAGAGTGGCAACCACACTGGTTCTGCTGCCCAGTCGGTATCGTGCCGTTACATCGAGAACACTGAGACGAATAACGGGCTTCCAGAGATCGGTGAAGTTGTGATTCAAGCGCGAATCAAAGTACGATCGGCTGGCTTTAGCGTAGCGCCATCCGACAGAAAGCTGAAACTTTCCTCCACCGTTGCCTAACCCGGGCACGCCTCCACGAGCGCTTGCTCAGCCTTGAGCATAGGCAGCACTTTGACCCGTAACAAAGCTCATAACCAGGGTTAGAAGCGCAACAGAAACGGCCTCTTCAATGTGGTGTAATCGCTCGTGACTTGAAATCATCATTCCCCCAACTAGCCGGCTCGATTATCTCATTGAAAATCGGTCACGGTCAAAAGAAAAGTGCCGCTTACAGTCTGACTGCTAGCGACACTTTTCTTGTACTTGTATCTTTCGTTATCTCGACTGGTCTAAGCCGGAATCGTCCTAAGACGCGCCCTGTTGCCTGATCAGCTCATCCACTTTCTTACGCAGCATCTCAAGCTCAGTGGCAGCAACTATGCTCACGCCGTATTTTTGCGGCGCCGGTAGCTGGTCGAATCCGTTGAGGTATTGTTGAATGCGGTCACGTTCGCGAGTAACAGTTGATTGATCTCTGTGCACGGAGGCAAGCATGCGGTTCACATCGTTAACCCGGGGGGTGATCTGCGCTGGCGACAGGGACCAGTCGGCAACCATCATGTCCATTTGTCCCTGCAGTTCCTTGTACTTGGCACCAAGCACCGCTTCGTCGCTGATAGTACGCAGGTCTACATCTATGGCAGCTAACAATCGATCAACATCGTGCTTTGTGATTCTGTGCGAATAGTAGGAAAGCACAATTCGGTGCATTAAACGAGAGAGCTGTTCTCTCGATTCGCTGTTGTCGCCATCTTTGCGAAGTGCTCGTCCGAGCCAGTCCTGCAAGCAGCGCAGGTCCATGCTCATATAGCGAATTTCTTCCAAGCGCAATTCTTTCTCAACAGGATCGATGCCCGGCTTTACGCCTGGATACGCTTTCTTGATTTCTTTAATTAAATCAAGTTCGTGGCGAACACGAATATCATCCTCGGCGCTGAGGTTACCATTTCTGGCACCGCTGTCTAACAGCCGCTCAACTTCAACAATGGCCTTGTCGATATCAACTTCGTTGGGAAATTGATGATAAGGCTCGTATTGCAACGAAATTAATCGCGTATAAAGCATCTCGCGCACTTTTGGAGTCTTCAGATTGCTGGTGGCTTTATCTTGCAAAATTCGCACGAAGCGGTTGCGCGCGTCGAGGAGATCTGCCGGTTCAACCTCAAAACTCTTATATACGGTCAGTCCGCGGGCGGCTACTTCGTTGCGCAACAAATAGAAGTCTGTGCGAAGAATAAGTTCGTTCAATCCCTCCAGCTGCGGATACTGTCTCGACAAGGCGCGAGACAACCGCTCTTCCAGGCTGGACAAATCAAGACTCAATACAACATACTCCCAGAAGTCATAGAAGTTGTCGTCGGCCCTGAACTGTTTTTTCAGACGCGTGATTGACTTCAGTCGATCACGGTAGATTGTCATCGCTTCAGCTGAAACAATTCCGGCCTTTTCCTGCTTGGTTACAAACCTGGTGAATGTATCTTGCAGGTTATCGATGGAATCATGCTTGACTTTTGCTTGCTGCGCGGCGGTCTCAAGTTCCGCCCAAGTTCGCTCAACATCCGACAAAGAACTCGCGCTATCTAAGGCGGTAGAAAATTTCGTTTCTTCTTCCTTGCTCAGTCGTCCAGCCGACGCGGCGTTGTTTAGTTCAACGCGGGCTTGAGCTCTGAGCTCCTCTGCAGTAATCGGCGTATTTGCCGTTTCCGGAGAAGTGACGGCCTGCGAACTCAGGTTTCCTAAAGAAGCGACAGTTAGGGAGAGTAACGCGCCCACTGCTACAATAATGGATTTCCGCTTCGTCATAGGTGCCTCGTTAGTGTGTACCCCAAATCCGTATTTGACTATACCAGAAGAAATTAAGGTGGACAGCACGTTGACAACGCGATTGATCACAGTTTGTCCACTTTTCTTTTTCTCAGACGGTGAGCCATTTAGCTGAAAGATCTCTGCAGTCGAATCTATTGGCTGTGAATAATCGGTTTCGAGTTTTCCCGGTGACCGAATGCGGCTCTCTTCGAGGGACTCTTGGAAAGGAGCCATTATTGGCAGCCCCCCTTTTGCGAAACTATCCTTTGTCTTTGCCAAAATACGCCCTCCCGTGTTCGCCCGGATAAGCCTTCTAAACATAGTCAGCGCACATCCGGACCGGATCCTTCAGGCTGAGCAACCAGCCGGTGCGCAACAAATCCATTCATTCGCCAGCACCTAATTTCTTACCCGGCGACAAAGCAAGCTAAGCAGAGATCTCCACTATGCTTCAGTGAGGCGATCAACTTTGTGCTTTATACGACAGTGCAACTTTATCGGTCACGGATTCCATATATCTGATGCTTTTCGAATTCTTTCCGTTTCTCTCACTTACAGACAGAAACCATCCATCATCATTCGGCTGCTCATGCGCACCACAACGGGGAAGATCCATCCCCGTTGGAGGCGCACCTGCCCTAACCGTGGCAAAATTGCACTCCCCGTCAAGACCTTGATCAGGTTCCCCACTCAAGGGCACTCGCTCTCTATAGGTAACGTGAAACAGACAACGCAATTAGCTACAAGAACACCCGGCGACCTCTTCAAGGATATCGTTCGCCGCTAGGCATTTGATTAATTCAGAATCTTGCGTTCCAGGTTCCGCAAATCTTTCTCGATAAGTTCGCGAAATTTCGGATCGGCCGTCCGCGGATTCAACGAGTTCAGAGCCTGCTTGTAGTAACTGATTGCCACTAGATGCTTGTGGAGTTGTTCGTTCAATTGAGCTTGACGGTAAAAATTCATCGCCTTTGAGTCTGCGTTCACACTAGCGTGCAGTTTTACTGCACCAGCCTTCTTTGAAGCATCACTGAGCGACTGGTGTTTCTGTGGTGGTGGAGATGAAACTGTGCCCGAAATGGGAGGTGCGGTTTCATTTGCATCGGGCCACGGAGCGTGGGGCTTACCGCCGATGGCCGGCGCGATATACGTGGGCGGGGTATAGGTCGGCTCTCCGCCAAACACCGCGGAGTCGCCACGGACGGTCACCGCCGGAGGAGGATCGCCGCGAGACGGATCTGATTGCCCTGCGGCGCCGGGAGTTCCCATCAAGAGAGCAGCGAATCCTGCCGCAAACCTCGTCACTCTTCGCCAGGCATTTCTCGCTGCACGAAGTCCGACGGGACAATTGTCGGTAATGATAGTGCCATCAGTACGTCTATAAAACCGAACGCACTCAGACACACCTTTCTCTCTTAGAAAGTCTTCCGCCTGGCTGTTTGTCATATCGGAAACGTTATAGACGCTCTTAGAGCAGGTGCGGCAAAATCGTACGCGAGAGGTTCCCTCCATCGCATCCCACGATTGAGAGCACGGCGCTGCAATCATCAGGCCGTCGAGCAGCCGGCTCGGCTGTTTAGCGTTCATGTGTTAGTCTCCGTGGCGCGATTGTTCTCAGTGTAATTGCCGGACATTTTACCCGGAACAGGATTTTCCCGAGATTTTAGCATCTGAATAATCTTGTCAAATTTCGGGTAGATTATGTGGTTGGGGGAGACATCATGCAGGAAAAATCTAAAAGTTCGCAGGAAGATGAAGAGACCAAATCGTGCGACGAGAAGCTAACTCGCCAGGAGTTTCTTCGGCGTCTAATGCTCAAAGCGACCGTGGCTGGCGTTTTGTTCGAAACGGCCCACAGGGTTTCGAAATTTAAGGTGATATCGCCAGCCATTGCAGGGGGCTCTAACTAACTTCGAATAGCCTGCTGTTGTTGTTGGACATCCTTGCCGACAAAGTAGTCCTTTCATGACAGCCTATTGAAAATTGCACGCAACTTCTCATAGGCTCGAACAATCTCATGGAAATCTTAATGGGGTTTTACCGAGGTCAAGAGAGCGCATACCATGTCTTCGGTGATTTGGACAAAGTTGGCATAATACCCCGAGACAGACAGTAGTATTTTGGGTCGCAATAGGGCAATTGTCTGAAAACCGTCGGACTCAATTGCGCCCAGTGAACGCTGCAGCCCAACAGGCGTTGCAACCGAAAGTCCTTGGGGTTGCAGTAGTGATAGCTCACTTATTGCAGCCCGTACAGTACAACCTGAGGCAATCCCGTCATCGACCAGCAGCAGTCTCTTCCCCTGCAAAGCCTTCTGAATTTGCACGGCTCTGAAAATGCCTTCGAGCCGCCGACACTCCTTAATGGCGATCCCGACCCTGGAATCAAGCAGGCGTTGAGTGATGGCGACTGCGATTTCGTTGTCGATCATGATATTGCCAGACGACGTAACGG
>JAKFUT010000267.1 GCA_021732565.1 Candidatus Obscuribacterales bacterium | reverse complement strand
TGATTGGACTCCGCTCGTGCAGAACTTACTCACCGCACACACCTTCAAATGTGTCAGCGATCCGCGCGAGGCTGAAATCCAATCGCCAACGCGGTTATATGCAACTCGCCTTCCCAAGTGTATGTAAGATTGGCCATCCATACCTCTATTTTTAGATTATATTGAGAAAAATCGCCGCATGCGGGAAACACGTGCGTGGCACTTGGCAAGCAAATTCCTTGTACTAGAATAGGCTGGACGGTGTAGATTTTTATGATGTCCGTCAGCCTGGCGTAAATTAGCTCAGTATAAGGTACTAACATGGCCCGACTTACCGGGGAGCTGCTGGCGTTAGAGAAAAGATACTCTTCCGTCCACATAACATGTCAAACAGCGCTGTTGATTTCGCTGACCCTGGCATTTTGCCACTCCGAGGAGGCCATTGCGGGCGATTTCTCCCATGCCAAGCAGGTGTACGTTCCGCCCTCACGCATTATCCGGCGAGTAGATTTTGCTTCCATGCGAGAAGAAGGCACCGCCACGCCTCCAGCCACGCCAAGCTACGCATCGGCCAAACCTAAAGCTTCAGCACCAAAAACGGCCAGAATTACAAAAACGGGCAGCGCGATAAAACACACCGCCAGTGCCTCATCCACCAGGAAACCAACCACTGCAGGCGCCCCGCTTCCCCCGCCGTTGAGTTCCAGCTCTTCGCTATTGAGTTCTGTAAGATCTAAAATGGACCCCGCTCTTGCTGCCAAGATGGAGTCTACTGCTCGGCAGTTGATAAAGAGCGGCCGCCTGGACGAAGCTCAACGATTGTTGGAAAAGCTGTCTCAATCGCCGGAAGATCAGGCCTTGTTGAAGGAAGTAAGCGGGCTAAGTGTCGACCGGGCGCGCGAACTGCTGAAGCAAGGCAACCTTCATGAAGCCTTGTTGTCAACCCGGCAGACATTGCGCGCCGATCCATCCAACTCGGCGGCACAGGGGCTGCTCAATCAAATACATAAGCAAAACGGGCTTGATCCGACAAATCTACAAGACAGAATACAAGCCGCCAATAAACTATATTCCCTCGGACACTATCAAGAGGCCGAGGTGGAGTATCGTGCCACTCTGGCGATAAAACCGACTGCGGAGGCACAAATAGGTCTTTCAAAGGTAGCAGCCCGGTTGCGCGGCTATTTAGCAGCCAAACAAGAACTGGAAAAAGCACTGGAGCTAGATTCCAACTCATCGGCGGTACGCAGAGAGCTGGGATTATTGCATCTCAATCAAGGCGACGTAGTGGGCGCCAATTCAGAGCTAAGCCGAGCGCTGATACTCGACCCCAAAGACAATGTGTCGGGAACCGCTCTAATAAGCCTATGGCAGGGACAAGTCTCGAAGCTTCCCAATGCAAATTCTCACCTTGGGCTTGCCAGGGCATACCAGCTAAATGGAGATTTGCCGTCAGCCCAGGCGGCTTACAGGCAAGTTGTACGGCTCGACCCCAACCACCCGTACTTGCCGGCAGCACGCCAGAGCTTCAAATTGGCACTGGCTCGACAAGAAGCTGACAAATCTATAAGAGCGGCTCGAACTCTTGATTCGCAGGGACTCACTCAAGAAGCATTTAAGCGGGCACAGCAAGCCGTAAGCTTAAGCCCTGGCGATACGGGCTTTCGCATCTATCAGGGCGAATTGCTCGAGAAGATGGGGCTGCCAACCCAGGCTCGCGAGGCCTACCTCAATATATTAAAGGATGATCCGCAAAATGTGCTGGCGGCTCAAAAGATAAGGAATCTGCCGATCAATGCAATTCCGGGCGTGCCGTTAACACGTCATCCAGATGGATTTCCCGGTACCAAATTTCCTCTGCCGGTAGACGGATTGGCCGTCGCCACAGCAGCCGCCACCGGCACCCCTGGAGTTCCGATAGACCATGTGACCACCTTGTCAAATTTTCTCGGCTCCTTGCGAAGTCACATGAACGAGCAAAAGAGGGGAATGGAACAGTTCGAAGATTTGATGAAGAAGGCTCAGCAACCGGCTGCAGCATCACCCGACGTCACAGAGGCGCTGCACACCAGCGGCGGCGACGACCTGATTGAAAACATTTTGCACAGTCCCGTCGGAAGTCCTTTGCCGTCGAAAGGCGCATCAGCGGTTGAATCGGCAGCGACAACGGCACCGGCAATCAGTCCAGCCCCGTCGTACAACTTCAGCCCGAAGGGAGGAACGGTAAACGCCAGCGCCAAACGCCTGAAGGATTTGGAAGAACAAAATCGAAGGCTTCAGGAACAATTGCAAAATTTGCGCAGTGGTGGCAAGGCCGGTCCGTCATCCGCGTCAACTCCCTATACGGCACCAGGCAATACGACATTTTCGGCACCGCCTTCGGTTGCTCCGCCAATAATCGGAGCAGCCGGATCTACGCCTTCAGCAAACATTCCTCCGGCTCCGGGAATTCCGCAGGAAGCCAACGGATTTCCATTGCCCGCCACTATGATTCCAGCAGAAGCAGCTACTGCTGCAACGCAATTCTCGCCAAGCACCCTGTCGGCTATGGCACCAGCGATGATACCGGGTCAGTCGCTGATCCCGGGACAATCGCAGATGCCGAACCAGTCTTTCACAAACCAGGACTACCCGCAACCCGGCCCGACTGTAACTTTGTCACCGTCAGAATCGGCAGCGGGCAACTCGCCATTGCGATTTGAACTGAAAGAGATACAACCGGGTCTTACGGACGTTCGCCTGAAAGTAGTATTGAAAAATGAAAGCGGTAAGACTGTTCAGTTACCCGAACATCTCCGTGCCGTCATCAAATATAGAGACTCCCGAGAAGCAGAAGTGCACGTTGCATTTACCACGCGAAGCATACCGGGTGGTGGTTCTGTAGACGGCATTGTCAAAGTTCCCCTCTCGAAGGTTGATCCCTCGGCTGATCTGATTCTGCGAAACGTCTTGCCCTCCACTGCCGGCGATCCGGATCTCCATCTGATTACTTCGCTGGTGCATCGCTAACCGCGCTTCTATTCAAACGTATCATCACCGCCAAATGTGGTGGCAGCGCTGCGAACGGTGAGCGCGCGCGGATTCGCATGTCCGCAAGAACTGACATCGGCCGAAATCTCCACCGTAATGGCAGAATCAAACAGTTTGCTATCATTAGCGTCAACTGATTCCGGCAACATCAATCTGGCCTGCAGTGCTTGTCCGTTTTCAGGCGGGGGCAACGAGCTCACGTTAAACTTGAGATCGGTGTCGTTAACAGGAAGTGGAATCGTGCCAGGCACGTACAAATTGCTCGCACTTTCCAGATGTTTGCTGCTCTGATCGTACGTGTTTAGCTCTGGAATGCCTTCCAGAAGGCTAACGTCGGAATTTACCCCTTTTACTTTGCCTGTTTTGATCACTGTGATGCAAGGCTCCGCCACACTAACCCAGGGAAGTGACAGCGATTGTTTTCGAACGCTTTCGAATTCGCGGGTGATTGCTTCATGCACTTGCCGATGAGACAGTGCCAGCAAGCTGTCATGTTCTTCGCTCAGTTCCTGCGCATCAGTTCTGGCCTCCTTCAACAGCTCGTCCGCCAACCCGGACACGATTGGAGCGGTGGTCTGCGCGCTCAGCAGTGCATGGCGCGATGTGTAAACCAACTGGCGGCAGCGAATTTCCAAATTGTTCATCTTGCCGATTTTGTTATCGTCATTTAGCTGGCGAACCGCCGAAAGCGTGACGCGATCAGCCAGGCTTTTCAATTGACACTGAACAGCCAGCAATCCCACTATTGATAGTGCGCAACCAGCAAGCACCAGAATTAAACCTCCCGCCAGGCTAACAACCGCCAGCATGCTCCCTGCACGATTTCGTGCCACCACGGCCGGTGCGGCAATACGCTTGCTTTGAATGCAACGATACAAACTTTCAGTCATGGGCCAAAACCCTCTTTTGAACGCCGGCTTCACTTTGTACCAGGATAATTAAATTGCTGCGGTATGGTCTATCTACGGTGTTGTTTGCTTCATAGAAATGCCACCGCCGCTCCATCTGCTCGCAAGTGGCCGTAAACCCGTCATTTGGAACGTAGATCGTTGTTACATTACTGCCAGCTAGCCGGCAGTCGAGCCAGACCCGCAGTACCGAGTCTGTGACTGCCGCAACCTCATCTGTATCGGGCGACGCGGAAGACAGATACACATGAATCACGCTATCTTGTCCGGCAACCACGCCAATGGGGCCGGATCGCTCCATCCCCATTGGTTTACCTTGGGCAAACCACATATCCTCGTACGGCTCAGGTTCGCTAGCCGTGCTCGCTCTATAGGTGGTGCTCGTTTTATATATTTTTTGTAAACGGGCACTATCGCCAATGAATGGATCTGCTAGTTTCTCCGAGTGGATCTCAACGATCCAATCTGCTGTGTAAACGGCGGCGCAAACAGGCGCTGCGACAACAGATAATAACGAGAGTAGCGAGAATAGCACGGCAACAATTACTTTATTCATTTATGAAACCCTCCCCCGTAGCCGAATCTGTACCCATGTGTTCCCAATACGCACACTGAGTGAATTGGACCGGTATGCTGTTTCCACCAGGAATAAACGGATCCAATTCGGCCTTCACATCGAGCTGCAGTTCGCATCTGGCGCTAAGATCATCCAGATACTCGGATGGCACCGGGTCCATTGCTTGGACCCTCAACTCTGCGGTAGTGTTGCGACAGTCTATGGACACTTCAGTGGAAACAAAGTTTACTCCGCACGCACGGGTGAAGTTGCGATACCATTCTTCCTTGAGGACTTCGCTAACATCGCTGCGTTTCTCGACCCGGGCCAATCGCTGCGTCAGGTCACGCACCACTGAAACCCCAACGGCATATCGGATGGGCGCCGTCAAAAACCCTATGAGCGGTACTAGCAAGCAGCAGAACAGTATTATCGCAGCGCCGAATTCGCAAATGCTGCTTCCTCTTCGATTTCGCATGTCATTCACCCGTTTCAATCACCCTGAGCGGAATTTCAGCGTCGACGGGGCTTCTTGACCGGTTTCTTGATTGGTTTCTTATGGATGACTTTGTGACCCGGCTTTTTCTTCTTATGCGCAGAGGGCGATGGTGCGGCTTCTTCTGGTGGCGGTGGTGGTGCGGGCGAGGGCGGCGGTGCGGGCGTTGGCGGTGGTGCCGTGACTGCGGCCACGGCATCGGCCAGGTTTGGCACGATTAGCCCGGACTGAGTTGAGGTGGCTGTTGCTTGGACCACAGCATCAGCAGACACTGCATTTGGTGCATTCATATATGACATTGTTAATCCAATTGCACCGGAATACAGCGGAGCGGACAGGGAGGTTCCATTGTAGTAAACCGGATAGGAGGGGTCTGGATGAGAGGGATCATAAGACCGAATGGAGCGTCCCGGTGCGGCGGTGCGAAAGGGTCCGTAGGTAGAGAAGCTGGAGCGACTGCCATTGGGATCAATGGATGCAATTCGCCGGCAATACTTTTCAGGGCTCGGATCTTCGGCACCGTCATTGCCGGCTGCCAGTACTAGCAGACACCCTCTTTGTTGGAGCATGAGCGCGATCTGTTGTACGACATCTACAGAGTTAATAGAGTTAGCAGCTGATGTGCCAAAGGAAAGATTTACCGGACCGGGTCTGGTAGCAGAATTATTGGCAATGAAGCTAAGAGCGCTGAGAATGCTTGAACTAGTGGAATTAAGACCGTCTTTGCTGATGCGGAACATGGTGATATAACAATTGTTTCCCTCGAGATTGGCGACCCCTGCAATACCGATTCCATTGTTTGTGGTCGCTGCTGCCACAGAAGCCACCGCTGTACCATGAAAACCACTGTCAAACGGAGTTTCTAAAGTAGGATCATCTCCACCATCAACACAGTTGTATTGCGTGATGCGAAAATGCTCATTAGCTACCGGTGAAATACCTGTATCCAGGAATGTCAGATTGGCTGCTGTAGCCGGTCTTGATCGAACCTGCTGCCGACATTGTGCATGTTTGAGAAAGTACAAGGCCCACTGATCCGCGTACCCGGGATCGTTGGGAACAGTTGCCCCCGCATCTCCAATTGAGATGGCGGAACAATAAATATCAGCGCTGACCTTTCCGATGTTCTTGTCTTTGGCTAGTTTCTTAGTAACTTCAGCTGCCCGACCTTTTTCTGTTTTCACAACAAGTATGGTGAGCCCTTGTCCCACGCGAATTGTTTTGGTAACAGTTCCATGCACCTCCTGCAGAAGGGTGGTTACTTCCTCCTTATCGGCATCAGCCGAGAGTCTTACCAAAAGTGTGTCCGGTACTGCTCCTCTAAGAGGGGTGGCCGCTGATTTTACTGAACGGCCCGGTCCGCACCAGGCGGGTAATAGAGTGTTGCTCATTGCCAATACAAGAAATAGAGCGCTAATAATTCGTGAATTCTGTTGTTGGTCTCTTTTGCGCCTTTCCATCAACTCTGCTCCCTGAAACCGAATTGCCTTCCTTTTGAACTCAATCGTGCTACTAAGCAATCAGCGGTTTAAGCGCTGTGCCCTCTATGTTTTCTGCAGTAGCCAATCTCGTTTTCTTCCTGCCTGGCAGTATATTGATGAAATGTCTCAACTAGATAACATCATTTACTCATGATATTTTGCAGCCAGTCCTGGTCGCGCTTTGGGGACCAGGCAGGGTGGTTGGGCTTGCGTACGGTGCTCCAGCAGCTTGCGGGTCGCGCAGAGGTGCTCATACCCGAATACAGCATTTTTTCGGAGCAGATGGTTGGAGAGATTCAGCTGATCTTCGGCAGGAACAGTGGCTCTCGATAAATGAACTTCCAATTTGCTTCAATGGTCTGTTTGTCGCTCGGATCATCCAAGAATGATCTTCCATCTGTGAAACCCTGGTTCACCCAAATTCTCAGTCATGATTACTTTGATGGTGGCACCGGCTGGACTTTGCTCGAGCCACTCCTCGAATCTCTGCGTGCCAAAATAGGATTGCAAGGCTTCCATGGCGTTCTTAATCAACAATCTTGTGCGGGTATCCGGCGGGATATTTTGGGATAGCTCTTGCTCTATCGCGGAGCATAGTCTGCCGGAGTCAATATAAGGTTGTCCCCATATCAATTCCCAGGGATCAGAGCCTGACATTTTCATTTCACGATCCATGGACTGCTGGACCTCATGGTCCCATCGGACACGAAGGACTATCTGTTCATTCTACTGGTAGATGTGACAGTGTGAACCTGCCCTTGATCGAAAGTTGAAGACCCGAGAGCGAACGGTCGAATGATAAGGTGCCGATGGGTCCTGCCGGGCTGTTGGAGATTGCTCAAAATGGTGCGGCTCTTCCTCAGGTCCGAGAAGCAGCAATTAAGTAGTACCAATCGAGCGAATCCTGTTTGCTCCAGGTCCAGAGGACACGCCCGAAAGTGGACTGCCGAAGCAGCCCGAGTTCTAATGCGATGAAGAATTGATGGACACGCTTTGGAGTGTTACGTCAGACACGACATCCGCTTGGACTCTTAGAACCTTAATTAAAGAGGTCCGTAAATGACGCAACTAAACGCGCCCGTGCTTATGGAGCCTCTAGCAGCGAAAATCCCGCCAGGCTCAGCGTTTCGTCTTTGCCAGCGGCCCACTCTTCTTCCTGCCCGCCGAAGAAAGCAGAGAAGAACAGTCCGTCAATCTTCACCCCATCGACGAATCTGAAGACAATTCCATTCTTATCCAGCACTTTGCTCCCGTCGTATTTAACGATAATTCGCCCGTCGGCATTAGCGTTATCCTGCAAGGACTGCGTGAGTTTCTTGTCTTTCACTGTGTTGAGATAGACAGTCTGTTCAATTTGATGATATTTGGAATCGGCAGAAAAGATCCACTCGCCTCTGCCTAGCGAGGTGCCCCTGTTGGTTGTCGTTGCCATGCTTCCCGGAATTGTGTTCCGGGGAAGATAAGCATAGACTTCTCCGTTTCCGTTTGTGCGCCACATAAATCTGGTAGAGAATCCGTCATTACCATTTGGATTTGCGTGATCATTGTGATTGGAGCCTCCAAAAAGTCCGGGCAATTTTCCGCCCAGCACAAAATCAAAGTTCGCGGGAAACCGCACAAAGTAGGAGAGTGTAGCTGAATCTCTCGGTGCTACCCCTAAGTTAGCCATGAATTGGGCCCCGCCGATCTGGTGCGGATTGACATTAGTAGCGAACATTTTCTCCACATCAAGATAGTTGGTGTACAACGGATCCGATTTATCGTTGTTGGCAGCGAATGGATTCACTCGGGGCTGCGCTGTGCGAATGGCTTCGTACTTGTCGTATAACCTCTTACTACATGATGCTTTAGGAAAAATGACGCAAAATTCCTTGTTAAACGGCGGGAGGAATGATTGTCCGTCGCTAGTTTCTTTGATGACAAGCAAGTCGTTCTTGAAACCTTTTCTCCCGTTTGGTAAAACACCAAAGTTCTTCTGCCACAAAGAGTCATGAATAGTTTGCCCCGCGGGGGTGTCTGAGAGGGGATCAGCTTGCCTCTCGTTTGATTTCAGATACCACAACGGCTTGCATTGCAGCGGCAGAGTTACAATCCCCGGCGTGATGAGCAGCACCGGCAACAGCACTTGAAAGAGGGATGTTGGTGTTCGAAGGAATGATTGCGACATCGTTCTGCAAGGATACCACGCCACTTGCGCAGCTATCCAAGCTGTTGTGTCGGGGTGTTGAGTGATTAGCCTCTGTGGGATGGGAATAATGAGTGCGGCAAGCGATCTGCACACCGAAATGTCGAACGACGCTGACATTCTCAAACAAAGCAAAGTCGGGAGTTACTTGAACCGTGTGACGCTTCTCGGCAGAGGCGGGTATGGCGTGGTCTACAAAGCCTACCATGTGGAACTCGATCGTTGGGTTGCAATAAAAGTTCTTTCCAGCGATGTAGTTGCCGATGATACAGCATCGGCACGGTTCCTCCGCGAGGCGCAATCGTTGGCGCAGATTGATCATCCAAATGTCGTCAAGGTTTTTGCTTATGGTCGGCTTTGTGACGGTCGTCCATACATCGTAATGGAGTATTTAGAACGACAAACATTGACCGAAATCCAGTCAAGCGGGCTACTGCCACAGAATCAGGCAATCCGAATTTTCAAAGGAATTCTCAAAGGTGTCGGTGCCATGCACCGGCACAATCTAGTACACCGAGATTTAAGTCCAAACAATTGCATGGTATTAGCAACTACAGATGATGTAAAAATAGTCGATTTCGGACTCGTAAAACCCTTATCTTCCATTGCGGACGAAAAGTTGACAGTGACAGGGCAAATCCTTGGCACCGCTGCATACATTAGCCCGGAAGCTTGTATGGGTGGAATACCGGACAAACGTTCGGACATATATTCATTGGGCTGCCTGCTGTACTTCCTGCTGACAGGAAGACCGCCATTCATAGCGAGCTCGTTTGACGGCTTTCTGATTCAACATGTGAACGGCCAGCCGAAGCCCATGCATATTGTTCGAGACGATAAGTATATGCAACCTGAACTGCAGAAAGTAGTGGCTACAGCACTCGAAAAGAATCCCGAAAATCGTTACCAAAGCGTAGACGAGTTTGATGAGGCTCTAACCGATCCAAATATCCTGACTCCCGTGACCCGATCAGTTAAATCGAAACTCCGACTTCGCAATGTTACTTTGATCTTGAGTTTTCTTTTGTTGGCGGTTTCATTGTCGCTGCTGAAAAACGCAAAACATCAGGAAGACTCACTACAGCATATGTTGACTCTGAAGCAGGAAGAGCAAAAGCTAGCTACCGAAATCTCTCAACAGAAAGGAGCTTCCACCGGTTCTGCCGAGAAGAAGGTCCTTTCTAATGACAAGAGAGAACGGCTCTTTGCAGTCAAGTTAGACCTGGCCAGGCTCTCAGCGCAAGGCATTTTCTCTGAGAACAAGTATTTCGGTGCATTCCAAACAAAAGCCGGAGATCGTCCCCGAACAAAAGAGGAAGAGGTGTTAGCGGGCTATGCATCGGCTTTAGAATTGAGCAATGGACTGCCGCAGACGATGGAGGTGCTGGACGACTTATTTTCTATCAAGTTCCAAAACGCTCGATATGGTGCGTCTATTGCTGACAGGATTATAGATCTACACGCTGAGGCTGTAAGGCAGTCTGTCAAAATTCAGCGAATTCAAGATGCCGTGGTCCTGTACCGATTATTTGCAACAAGATATCCCGATGACATTAAGCATCGCACAGAACTTCTCACCCTAATCATTGCTCATTCAATCATCGAGAAAGTGCCTATCAATACAGCAATGCGGCATATGTTAGCTGAAAGGATACTTCTGGTACGCCAGGTACATCCCGACTCGGACTTACTAGCGGGTGTAATTCTTGATTTGCTCTACTACGATTCACACAACAAAGACGCCGAGCAATATGTTCGTGAGGTAACTGCTCTGGTGGAGAGAATACATTGTGGCGACGGCATAAGCAGTCTTTTGCTGCAGTCGGCGATTCAGATGAATTCGGCTAAAAATGCGCAACTAGCATGCAGGCTAGCCCTGCTGGCAAAGACAGAATACGAGTTATCAGTACGACCGGACGAATCACTGGCGACACGATTGCGCAACAGGTTGTTTCATGCGCAGGCTCTCAGCGTGGCCGGGAGTTCAAATGCAATGATGAAACGCTTCAATGAGGCAATATCATATGGTACCTCTGCCGGTGAGGAACTCTACAGTCTGGCGCACGGCTCTGCGGCGAAGCTTTCAGCGGGTCTGGAACTGGATAGGGCGGCGGCTGGCGCTGGCTTTGATGTTTGCAATTTCTCGTTTGCTGCAGGACAGTATCGCCTGACAGTTGAGCGTGCTCAACTCAATTTGCAACGACTTTCTAATGAGCAAAATTTTCGTGATCGCGATCACTTTTATATGGCAAACGCTGACATATTGGCGAGTTCTCAGATCCGAATCGGACAAGCGGCTCAAGCCGAATATACATATGCACAGTCCATAAAATTTTTTCTAGCACACGCAGACAATCTCCATGCTGCCATGCTTCAATGTGTGCAGGCAGAACACTGGTTAATTCATGAACATCGTAATCGTGCAAAGCAGCTCGCGTTAGAAGCTCGCGATATGCTGAACACTCAGACTTCAGTGCAACCGGAAAGCCTGTGTGAAAAAACAAACGAAACAGCCGTGGTGAAGCAACGGCTTGCCGAATTGTTGCATCGAATTGACCAACGATAAACATGGGCTTTGCTGTGCGACGAATGACACGCGTTGCGAGCGTCAGCGAATTGAAGCCAATTTAGCAGGCAGAATTGGCAAGATCATGACGAAGATTAAGCACAGGTAAAATCCACTTTAATAGCTGCCTTAATGCTGAATTTATCGACGCACTCATTTCTTGTAGTTAGTACAATACCGCTTTATCACATAGAAAAGCATGAAGGACACCCGTTGGCCGTTCAACGCAACACTTCAAAATCTCGCATGATAGTCAAATGCCTGACTGCAGCATTGGTTCTGTCTTGCATAACCGGGCTCACTCTCAACAAGATTCGCCTACAGCAGAAAGAGACCGCGTCCCCCCGTTTGACCGCGCTACCTCGAACTATGATCTGGGCATGGGAGCGCCCCGAGCATCTCACGTTCATCAATCCAAGAACTACCGGCGTGGCTTTTCTCTCGAGCGTAATTCACCTGATTGACGACGATACCATCGTCGATCATCGCCAGCAAACGATGAGCATCCCCCTTTCTACCTCGCTCATGGGAGTGATTCGAATCGAAGCCAGTAATTCTGCTTCACTTTCGGATAAACAACTCGATCGCATCACCAAGACCGTAGCCAATACAGTGACGCACTATGCGCTATCCGCCGTGCAAATCGACTTCGACGCCCGCGTGAGTGAACGACTGTTTTACAAAAGGCTTTTGCAGAAAATTCGCAATCAAATTCCGCAAAGTACCGCACTATCAATGACGGCACTGGCATCATGGTGCATCAGTGACTACTGGATTGGCGACTTACCGGTTGACGAAGTCGTGCCTATGTATTTTTCAATGGGAATCGATCAAAAACGGGTTCTTTCGCATCTAAGAACTGGCCGCCGACTTGCCTCTCGTCGGTGTGAACGCGCAAGCGGTGTGATGGTAAACGGCATTGTAGCCCGAGAAGCAATGCGAGATCGTAGATTACGCTCGCGCCTGGTCGCATCGCGGTTGTATCTGTTCTCAAGCCGACCGTGGTCGGAGCAAACGTTCAATAGAACAATGTCTGATTTAACGGTCTGCCCGTAACGGAAAGAAATTGCATGTTTCACATAGAAAAAACGCGATGATTACAAGTGAAGTTCGGAGAGAATCCATATGCGACGCGCTGGACGATACGATTGGCAACGTGGTGAATCGCACTATGCTAGGAAACATTGCATGCTATCGCAAGAACCCGGAGCTTTGAGGCGCACTCAGCATTCAAAAAGCGTCACTAAAATCGCCGCATTTCTTGTTGCAGCCACGGGGTTTATTCAATTATTCTTAATCGTTCTTCACCTGACACCAGCGGTAGCTTCAGGAGTATTTGCACCGGAACCCGTCAGTAGCTTCACTCTCTACCCGGATCTTCCATTAGACGGATTTGTTTCGGGCAAACTAGGCATAATACAGCCCACTTATGCCCGTTCATACCTTGCTGTAGCTTACAGGTATTTGAATGGACATCCCCCGGACAAATCAGACCGAAAGCAGATGCTTGAACTTTGGAACAATCGGCTGGGAACTCCTTCAGCCATTGTAACTTCGCCCCCCGGGGATGAAAGTGAGTCTGAAGAGACAGACGGACTGGCAGACTGGCTGGCCACGCGTAAGACGGTGCCCGGTGCAAAGCCGCTCAAAGACATAGACACCTGGTCTGATTACAAAACAGACCAGTATTTCGATACCTTTGTCAATTGTCAAAACGACGCCTTCGCTAATGCTTCAAAAGTGCTGACCGCAAGAATCAAGAAATTCGGCAGCAGCAGCAATGAAGTAAAAGAATGGCTCACCGCCCAAGACCAGGTGTTCTGCAATTGCCATGTCGATCCCGGACCTTATCGCAAACCCAATTCCGCTCCGAAGGGTCCGTTTCTTCCCGCTGAGGCGCAGCCGGCGGCCCCCGAGATCATTCAACAGGACAGGCAGTACCAATTAGCCTGTTCGTACTTCTATGCCTCAAAATTTGATCAGTCCGAAAAGATATTCATGGCGATAGCGGCCGACCCGAAGTCGCCGTGGCGCAAGCTTGGTCCCTATCTGGCGGCACGTTCGTTGATTCGCAAATCTAGCCTGCAAAAAAACGATAAAGATCCGGCATTGTTGATCCGCGCCCAACAACTGCTTACTCCAATTAGCAAAGACCCGGCCGCCGGGGGGCTACGCACAGATTCGATCAAGCTGCTCAGGACTATTCGTTGCAGACAACGGCGGCTTGCGGAGTTGTCGAAATTGTTTCAAACAGAAAGAGGCGAAAATTTCTACAAGGCAGCCGACGATCTTACAATGACTATGGACATTGCGCTGCCGGATAATCCAGACGACTTCAAGAAGATTCCGCAGACAATCCTTCAAGACGATCTGGTCGACTGGACCATTACCTGTCAATTCGTTGACAATGCAGCTTATGAACATGCCGTCGCTCGATGGAAAAATCGTGGCGGCATACCGTGGCTGGTGGCATGCATTTCGAAGGCTGTTGCAGGAGATCCGGACCTGGAGAAAGTGGTGACGGAAACCTCAAAGATCGATTCAACGTCTCCTGCCTACCTAACGGCTTCCTACCATCTGATCAGAATCTGGATTGAAACACAACGTATAGAATTGGCACGAAAGAGGCTTGACTCTGTATTAGCTATGCCACTGCCAATTACCACGCGCAATTCATTTCTGGAAGAACAAGCCAGAGTTGTACGCAACATAAATGAACTGGCAGGTGATTGCGTTCTGATTCCCGCCGGTGTCATGACCTGCGATCAGGAAACGCCGGAATGGTACCAAAGTGGTACACCTCCCGTACACCCTCCAGCAATGTTTGATCCCGGCACCATCGATCTGATCAACTCCAAGCTTCCTCTCTCGGTTCTGAAACAACTCGCACTGAACAAGAATTTACCAACTCACTTAAAGGCCGATGCGCTCAAAGCGGTATGGGTCCGGGCAGTTTTGCTCGGAAACGAAACCATTGCCGCAGAGGTTTCGAACCCGCTAATAAAAGTGCGCCCTCAAATGAGCGCCGTTCTCACCGCATTCAATACCGCAAAATCACCCGACGAGCGACGTTATGCGTCCACTCTTGCAATTCTGAAGTATCCCGGACTGCGGCCTTATTTCACCCGTGGAAGCATGCGTGAACGAGCGATCGATCAAATGGATACCTACAGCGACAATTGGTGGACTGATCCCACCGGTGATTACTATCGCGACGAAGTGAGCGCAGAGAAACTCAACCGAGGTCGTTTGCCCGAATTAGGTTTCCCGCCATTCCTCACTTTCGATGAACGAAAACAGGCCGAGGCCGAAGTAAAGACACTGAAGAATCTTGGTTGCTCAGCAAATTATCTGGCGAAGATTACAGTAGATTGGGCAAAACGGGCAAGACAAGACCCGCGTGTACCGGAAGCCCTCCATCGGGCGGTCATGGTCACCAGATATGGAGGCACGGACGACAACACCTCTGCATTTTCAAAACAGGCGTTCCAGCTCTTGCATAAGAATTACCCCGGAAGTAAGTGGGCGAAGGAAACAAAGTTTTATTTTTGACAATCCAACCAACAGCACCGATATTTTAGGAGCGTAACATCTGCTACCAAGACGTAAGCAGCGGCTCCGGCACGGGTACAATGGCGAAGGGCATGAGAATTCCGGTTTTAATAGCCGACTAATGCAGCGCCATTTCGGGAGACAGATATGTCCGCACGCACGTTGAGAGTATTAGTTTCACTGCTGGTCGTTGGAGTCATATTCATTTACCTGGCATCAGTGCAACTCTCAGAAACGCTTCCGATAAAAGCACCTGATGAAGGCAAGCCCGGAGCACCCATCGCTGGATTGACAAGACGCCAACTCGATAAGTTTTATCGATGCAAGGAAGTTTTTCTCAAGGTTTTCGGTCCGCAAGACGGGCTTGGCCCGCTGTTCAATGAAGCTGCTTGCGTGAACTGCCACGGAGGCGTAGATTCGCCAGGGGCAGGCGGAACCGCCGACGTTTACCAGACCACACTGATCGCAAAACGATCAGCGAAGAGCAAATTGGCAAAAACCCCACTGGCAGAGGCTCGCGAGAAGCTGGAATCTGCCGATTTAGACTATCTTCAAAATGAAGGCGGTCCGATATTAGTAAAGAAATCCATCATCGATCAGTTCAGCGCCCAATTGGCCGAACTACAACTGCCAAAGGATTGTCACTGCCCCGCCGTTTCGCGCCCTCCGGCAAATGCTGAATTAGTTTCCCGCAGACTGGCCGCACCGCTCTATGGTCTCGGTATGCTTGGCGCGGTGGGCGATCTTTATATCAGCGGACTATCCGACGTTCAAAAACGCACCAAATCGCCAGTGAAAGGAAAATGTGTCATTCCACCCGTTGAGATAAACGGCCTTGCAGTGCTGGGCAGGTTTGGCAGTAAGGGACAAGCGGCCACGCTTACCGCTATGTGCGCAAAAGAACTGGGAGTGCACCTTGGGCTCAGTAATCAACTGAACCCTCATTCAATCTCCTCCACCGGCGTTGATAATTTGCCCGTTTGCATTAAGACCATCGGGCCGCCGGACCCGAACGTAGACGGCAAAATGATTGCACAACTAGTCTATTATGTCACCCTGCTGGCCCCCCCTAAACCCGTTGCTGAGCCAACTGTTGAGATGGAGCAGGGCGAACGAATTTTCAAAAAACTGGGGTGCGCCGAGTGTCATGTTCCATCACTGCGAACCCTGGACAAAGTTTACGTGGTTGATCCTGATGGACCAGTTATGATTTTTCATCAAAATACACTATCAGACGGACGAATCAGCTATCAGCCGGCGAACGAGCCAATGTTTGTAGAGATTCGCGCATTGGAACGGACGCCTGTCGAGGCTTATACCGACCTGCTCGTTCATAATATGGGCAAAGAACTGGCCGACGGAATGGCATCCGGAAATGTATCAGGCGGCCAGTGGCGAACGGCACCACTGTGGGGGTGCAAAGATCGCAAGTCGTACTTGCATGACGGTAGAGCAAACACCCTTGACACTGCAATCACAATGCATGGTGGCGAAGCTGCCGAAAGCGTGAAGGAGTTTCGCAAGTTGCCACAGAATGTAAAAGACTCGGTAATCTCATTTCTCCAATCGCTGTAAATGCCTATACGAACAGAACGCTCAAGACTCAATTCAGTACTGGACTTACGGATGATACTTTTCCTTAAGTCGAGTCAGTAGCACTTCGTTTCAGGTGAAGGAAACGGGTGCAACAGGGCGACCAACCGACCCGGGCTGGCGAGGCTTGGTGGCAGCGAATTCAGGAGCGTTCCGGGCTCATTGTGAAGAGAATGATTGCATGTGGTGCAACCGGTAAAGTATCACTGGATACCTCTCGCCAACACTTCAAATCAGAAACCGTCAGATGGTTTAGATGAAGGCTCGGAAGGTCTATTATCGACGGGCTCACCTTCTCCAGAGCTATCACCTTTTCGTTCCTTGACCGGTTTAGGTTTAGGACGTTCCTTTCTTTTTACGCCACGAATTTCGTCTAGTGCATTTTGAAAATCATCTGGAGGTGCTGGCGCCGTCACCGGTGCCTCAGACGTCTCGGAGCGTTTTCCACGCGATTTCTTCGAGCCGCTTTCTAACGGTTGCTTCTTCTCCGGTCTCGCCTCTACTGGTGATACACCGGCGCTACCGCCGTCCGGATCAGTAGCTGGATCGTACCCATCCGAAGAAGGTGTCGAGCTCACTTGCCTCAATGTATTAACCTTGTATCTGCCCGTTCCTGAAGGTTGTTCGGGTTCTTGTACTGCCGCCTGCTGCGGCGCAGCGGGCTGGCGGGCCACCGAGGGCATATTGACCGGTGGCAACATGACAAATTGCGGAGCTTGCCTGTACAACCATCTCATGGTGGCCTTGTCAGATGGTGACAAGACCAGCGTTTGACGATTGACACACATAATGTCCTGCCGATAGGGGCTGTGCTCCTTAATGCCCAGTGCATGCCCGAATTCGTGAGCCGTGTCGGCCTGTAGCTTTCCCGGCTCTCCATTCACCTTGAGCTCGATGATAACCGGTGCCCCTTGTGCCGGACGCCCATCTCTTCTCTCAACATTGTGTACAAGATTTGCATCAAACAGAGTGGCACTGGTGTTCCCGTGAACACTAGACCCGCCGGGGCTATCGGAATCGACAAATCGGTCTACCCAGAAAACCAATACTTGAGCACGGCTGGGATCATCGACAAATTCGAACGCAAAAAGACCCTCGTTTTGCAATTCGCGCCATTGCTCTATACCGTTGATGGCCGCCTGTGTCATGTCCGAAGTCCAGCCCGGACACTGCGGCATATTGTTCAGGTCTTGTCCGGCAAGCATCATATTTAATACTTCTCGGGGTCTGTTCGCTTGTATCTCGGAGAATGGCTCTTCCGGTAATCTTCCCCCCGGGCTTACCCACACTCTAATTGGCATATGCCGTGGTTCCCACCGCACCAGTTTCATTCCCAGCTGCTTCTCACCGGGCGGATATACTTCTGGCGGTGCATTGAGATTGCGATCTTCTCCATCACCAAGGTGTACACCACCGGCACTAGGCAAATTATTCATGTTCGCGCCCGAATAATTACTAAAGCCGGACCTCGGTAAAGCCTTATTCTGGGCAATGGCCGAGGGTGCCATCAGCAAACCCAGTGACAGGCATAGCAGTATTGATGGCACAAGCGGGCATTGCGGCGGGTGTAGCTCCCAAATTTTCACCAGCTGCCGCACCAAATTTGGTGCAAATAGCGTTGTGGTAATGCCACTGCCCGACAGGTTGAACCACAAAGCCAAGTGTTTGGCAAGAGCACCATTGGCCATAAGTGCAGATCTCCCGGCCAGATTTGGCGCCTTTGTCGGGTCCTTAGTAATAGACAACTGAACAGGTCCGTCCACTGTCATTCTGATCCTCCGCTGAGCGTATCCGGCTTGAATAGTAAGAGTTTGCCGGATGTTTCATCCAAACCTGTGGCATCGTCCACTTTGAGCCCTGTTTGTCCATTTCTGCAGTTGAGCAAGCCACGGCAGTATTAGCGACGCTATTCTTCTTCATTGTATTCATACCCGGGAAATAAAGCGCCTATAATTTAATGTAAGCGATGCGCTCCTGGCTTCAGAACAGCTAGCTCGGCCATGAGCCGAGCCCGGCGACCGGAATATAGACGAGCCAACTGAGTCGGGGAAGAATGGCAGCTTGGTGGAAGATCCAAATAATGGAGCCTTAGCCTGTGAGAATAGGTCAAACGGCGAGGACAGATTATGCGGCGGGGAAAGGTCTAACGGTGGAGACTTATCAGTCGCTAAGCCTGAGACTCGCCGAGATTGTGGCCAAACTGGTGCAAGACAAGCCCGCCGCCTGTCTGGGACTGCCAACCGGGCGAACACCAAAACTTTGCTACCAATATTTAACTGACTGGTCGCGAAAGGGTGAGTTGGATTGGACCCGGGTTAGTTGTTTTGGATTAGATGAGTATCTCGACACTGATGAAGTACACACATTCAGGCTTTTCCTGGAGCAGAACCTCTATTGCAACGGCAACTTTAGCCGCGAAAATCTGTACAGCCCCATCAGCGTTGACAACTACGATGCGCTAATTGCCTCAAAGGGAGGAATTGATCTGACAATTCTCGGTTTGGGGCAGAATGGCCACATTGCATTCAATGAACCGGGGACCCCGTTCAATAGTTGGACTCATACTGCCCAGTTAACCCACTCCACGAAATTAGCCAACCTCGAGTTCTTCGGAAGCATGGAGCGCGTGCCCCAACACGCTGTCACCATGGGTATTCAAACCATTCTTGCCAGCCGTCGGTTGATTCTGGTGGTGGCTGGTGCGCACAAAAAATCTGTTCTTCAAGAAGCTCTGACAGGACCAATAACGCCAAATTTGCCGGCGTCTTTTCTTCAACTTCATAAGCACCTTGAAGTTCTTTGCGAGTTTGAATGGTGAAACCGGCAGTCTGCAGGGTATATGGTGACCGACCCCCGGATGATGTTGAGCTAGCATGGCAAAAATTCTAGTAGTCGAAGATACTCCAGAAGTGTCACGGATGGTTCGAGATATTCTCGCTTTCGAGCACCACCTTGTTGAAGTAGTCGACAGAGGCGATGAAGGGCTATCGCGCCTTTGTGCCTATTCATATGACCTGGCAATCTTAGATTGGAATTTGCCCGGGATGAACGGAATTGATATCTGCAGAGAATATCGGTCATCCGGTGGAAACACTCCCATTCTCATGCTTACCGGCAACAAAAAAGTGTCGGAGAAATCAGCCGGACTTGACGCCGGCGCCGACGATTATTTGACCAAGCCATTTCATCAACAGGAGTTATCTTCCCGGGTGAGGGCACTTCTGAGAAGATCAGGAGCACAATTTAGCTCCACCGTATTGAAGGTTGGCGACGTAGTACTAGACCCCGGCAGTTACAAAGTTAACCGAGCGGATGAAGAGATTCGCCTGGTACCAAAAGAATTTGCGATATTGGAATTCTTGATGCGCCATCGAGGAATTGTCTTCAGCATCGAAGCAATTCACAGTCGCATCTGGACGGCCGAAGAAGAGTCGTCGCCCGAAATCGTAAGAACCCACATCAAGAATCTTCGCAAAAAAGTAGACTCCGACGGGCGCCCATCAGTGATTCAGACGGTGCACGGAGTTGGCTATAAAGTCGACGAGCCCAGAGTGCCTAAACCTTGACGAACCGCGAACCACAGCGGTCACATTGAGTTACCACCTGGAGATTCGGCCAGTGGCGAGGTATATAGATCGAGTAAGCGCCGACTATTGAGCCCTCATGACGCTTTCCCCCAAGCATGATGATCGCCTTCTCACTATGTACCGTCACTTCGCACGGGTGCTTGGTGGCGTCGTCTCGTTGTTAGGTCTATCTCTATGCATCGGGCGTTTGTCTGATATTTCGCTTTTGTCCACAGTAAGCGGCGGCACAGGCGTAACTTTTTTGCTTACCGGTCTGGCGGCGATGCTATTGGCTTCGCCGCCGTCGACTTTGTGCAAGGTAACAGGGCGCGGCCTGGCGCTGGCGGCCGGTGCGCTTTCCATTTTGAACGCGGCGCACTGGTTCTTTCACTGCGAATTGATTTCCGATCTGGCAGACCTTCCCTGGCTTCCGGTGGAAGCCCAGTCTTTGTTGGTGCAAAGCCAAAACGACTCAGTGCAAATGGCACTGATTGCGGTATCACTCATGCTCTTGCACGTGCCAGTGTTGCGAAAGACACCACAGGTCGGCGCTGCCGATTTGCCAGTCATACTTGCTGCCCTTATCTCACTGATGACCTTGCTGGGGCTCATATTCGGCGTTCCCAATTTTTGTATGTTTGTTTCCTGTCTGAGAATTTCCTGGCTAGGCGGAATCGGCTTTGCCTTGCTGTGCCTCGCCCTCGTTTTTGGCACCACTGATAGGGGCATCTTCACCATGTTGTCGCGAATAGATGGTGGTGGAGTGTTAGCTCGACGCTTGCTTCCTGCAGTGGTAGTTTTGCCTCTGGCACTTGGTTGGCTGCGCATGCAGGGGCAGACCCTGCATGCCTTCGATGGCGAAACCGGTCTTGCAATCATGATAGTATCGATGATCACTCTGACGGTAGTGATAATCTGGTCGACATCGTGGTCTCTCGGGCAGGCAGACATGGCAAGGCAACTAGCTCTGGCAAATTTAGAGCAAAGTGAAAAGCGGGCTCGCATGATTGTGCAGCAGGCAATCGATGCATTCATCGCCATCGATTCCCGGGGCACCATTCGCGACTGGAACTTCAGAGCAGAAGAGACGTTTGGCTGGTTGCGCGAAGATGCCATCGGAAAAGAACCGGCCAACACCTTCGTTCCAAAAGGCGAAACAACCCTCGATTATTTACTGGCGACAGACGAAGCAACAGCCCCGAATAAGCCTCTGGAAACGCTGATGCTGCACAAAGAGGGACACACCTTTCCAGCGGAATTGTCACTGTTCACGGTGGTGGTGGACAATGAAAAAATTCGCTGCGCCTTTGTGCGCGACATCACCGAACGCAAAGAACTTGAAGAACGACTTCGCGATTTTTATTCCACAGTCGCTCATGAACTTCGTTCGCCACTAACATCAATTCGTTGTTGCCTTTCGATGGTGAAACAATTTGATTCCGAAATGCCGGATACCATGCGCGAAGGGCTGGTTGTGGCTGATTCAAGCGTTGGCCGGTTGATGCGATTGATCAATGATCTTCTCGATGTAAAACGCATTGAAGAGGGCAAACTCGAGTTGGAACTGGAGCACATAGACTCGATAACGCTGGTGATGCAAGCTGCCGATGAGTTACGTGGAATGGCGTCTAATTGCGACGTTGAGCTGATTCCGGTAGTCGACCGAGAAGCCGTCGTTCTGGCAGACTCGGATCGGGTGATGCAAGTTCTTACCAATTTGATCTCAAACGCAATCAAGTACTCGCCCGCAGAAAGCCACGTTGTTATTAAAACAGGGCAAGGGGCGGAGGGATTCTTGCGATTCTCCGTAATCGACAGCGGTCCGGGAATTCCGGTAGATCAACTGCACAAGCTATTCACCAGGTTTGGCCAGACTACTCAGAAAAATGAGCGGCGAGTGGCTAGCTCAGGACTTGGACTGATCATTTCAAAGTCAATAGTGGAACAGCACGGCGGCAAGATTGGACTTGAGACCGTTCCGGGAGAAGGTTGCACCTTCTGGTTCGACCTGCCCGTTGTTCCGGCGGCAAGCTTGATCGTGCATATGGACAAACAGATAGAGACCGTCAGCTCCGTATAGCTCCCTACTCCAATGGCACCGGGCAACAGCTGAGCCGCTCGGCATTCCGCGCCAACACCCGCCTGATAATGCTGCATTGAAAATCCCGCTGTGGTCTTCCACCAAGCGGGCAGGCGCGACTACGCCGGTGCCCCGTCGGCCGAGCAGATGCGGGCAATCCCGCCAGGGCAGCTCTTTGCGGCTATGAGCCCTCGGCTCTGACCCTGGCGCACGGTACCATGGCGCTCCATAAGATCTCCATTTCTGATCCAACAACCGTCCATAAAATCTCTCTATTATTCTGGCATGGGTGGACTCGGGACGACAAATCATCAGGAAGGTGACATGAGCACTTCAGTTCTAGTCAATGTATTTACTAACCAACACTTCGGTTTGAACCGCGAGACTACCTCGATTGGTCGCTCGTCCGCCAGCGATATCATCTTGAAAGACATTCTCGTCTCCCGCACGCACGCCATAGTCCACTGCGTCGACGGCGAGTACTTTATTGAAGACAACGAAAGTACCAACGGTACCTTGCACAACGACAACTTCGTCGCCCAACGCCACCAGCTTCGGCCCGGAGACCGCATTCGCATCGGCACCACCTGGTTCATGTTCGGTGTAGACGTGAAGGACGAAGGGGTTGACACTGAACAGATTCCCGCTCAATCAGCCCCGGCCAGGGTTCATTCGATTTCCGGTAACTTCAAAACCTTGTTGCGTCAGGTCTCGCTTCGCGTACGGGCAGCCAGCTAACGTCAAAAAGCGCTCCCTGCGCATCGCTTAGCATTATGAGTATGCAAAAAGAACACACCCGCCAACTTTTCATAAGTGCCTCGTTTGGCGGGGAAGATGCCCGCGCATCGGGATTCAGGAGTAAGCGATCCCGGGGGTTCTATTGTCCCGGCAGTATGAGTACGCCAGCAGAGCACCCGCGGTGCGCCGTTTCATTTGCGAAATGCCGATAGCACATCTGCAAAATCATCAGTCCAGCCGCGGTCCGCAGCATTGTCAGGCACATCGATAATATGAAGGTCCGGGTATTTCTTCCAATTCTCACTGGCAAAACCATGTAGTTTGCTAATCATTGACGGGTGGCGAGCCATCACAAGATAGCGAAAATTTGGTTTGGCTGTTTGCACCAAAATCGGGTAAAGCCCCGATTCCCTCCCTGTCTTCGCTACCGGTCGCGGCAAGTTAATGTATTTGTTTGTCACATGGAATACCAGCAATCCATCAGGCTTCAAATGCTTAAGGTAGATAACCATGGCTTCCTTTGTCAAAAGGTGAAGCGGTATCGCATCGCCGTTGAAGGCATCAACAAAGATGAGATCGAAATTCTGCGGCTCAAGCCTGTCAAGAGTAGCTCGCCCGTCGCCCAGCTGAACATCTACATGCGCCCGGGAGTCGCGCAAGTACGAGAACCATGTTCGCGCAATCTGCTCAATCTTGGGGTCAAGTTCAAAGAATGTGAACTTGTCACCGGTACGGCCGTAGGCAGCCAGGGTCCCGGTTCCTAGCCCCACAGCGCCCACTCTCAGCGGTGCATCACGCCTTTCTTTCTTGAGAAATTCATCGAGAAGCTGAACCGGTGCTTTGTAATAAGTACCCGGTTGTTTTGCCAGATCAAGTTGAAGAAATTGCTCTCCATGTAGAATCCGACCATGAATGAGTTTAGTTTTCTCGTTGTCCTTGACTATGCTCACAGCACTATAGAAATTCCGAAAGCGTTTTACAAGATTCTCCGGTTGGGTCTGCACACAACTGAGCACGAGTATTCCTGCAGCTGGAATTGCTACCAGTGCGTAGCTGGCAACCTCACTGCCGAAGAGAAAGTACTTCCGATGATAAATAACGACGAGAGTCAAATATGTCACCATCGCTAGTGCCAGAAAACGCTCAAGTTCAAAGTCGAAAATGACCGGAGCGATGAGTGCAATGAAAATTCCCGCAAGCACCCCTCCCACAGACATGCAAAAGTAAAATACGGGAAGTTTGCTGGCGTGCGGTTTGCTTGCTGCAAGTTCACCGTGACATACCATGCACATCAGAAAGATCAACAGCAGACTCAACCCCAGTCGCAACATCGGCCTCATCTGCCCGATCGTCGCCTCGAGACAGGCGATATATAACCAGGCGTGTGTGAAAATTACGGGCCGATAGAACCTCCTCCCGGAAAATACCAGGACAAAAGTGAGCAAGTATAGCGATAGAGGCAAAACCCAAAGTAATGGCACTGGCGCGATGTCCGATGTAATATATGAGGTATAACTCATCAGCACCAGAGCACCGGCTGTACTTGAAAAAATCCAGCCTACGACTTGATCCAGGGATACCTTGTGATCTAAAGGCCCTGAGGCTGGCACCATATCCGGTATCGTAACTTGATCAACGGGGGTGACACTGGCCTTCCACACGGGAAATCCAACAATCAGCACCAGAGCAATCAAGCACCAGTAACCCAGTGTCCACCAATGCAGCGTCGAGCTCACAGACAGCGCTGGCTCGACCAGAATCGGATACGAGAGAAGCGCAACCAGCGAACCGACATTTGACAAGGCATAAAGCGGATAAGGATCGCCAAGATTGGATCGGCGATACCAGACTTGCATTGTTCCACTCACACTGGAAAGGAAGAACGCAGGAACCGCGAGATTCTTGAGTAGTAGCAATAACACTGCCAATCCGGGGTCTGCGCCCCCGCTTACCCATTGAGTCGGAACTGGAATGCAAGACCAGATAATGGACAGCGCTGCTATCATCCCGTAGATTGCAACCTGAGCCGCCGGTTTAGAGAGTGAGAGAACCCACGTCAGTCCATAGCCGGCCAGAACGATAAGCTGAAAGAAAAGGAGACATACACTCCAGGTACCGGCAGTGCCACCAAAACGAGGGGTGATGATTTTGCCTGCTAACGGCTCTAGCTGAAAGAGTAAGCAAGCACCCAGTGCGACATTTACCGCAAGAACCAGCCGCAGGAAAACCGCCAGCGATCGTTTCGCCGTACCGGTTGAAGAATTCGTTGTTTTACCCGCAGACACAGCATTATTCTAGCCTCTAACCGGCAAACTGTATCGGGAGGCTGAGTGCCCGCATGCGCCGGAAATTTATCCCCCTCTGTCAATTATCGAGAGAAGTTCCTGAAATCTTGCTTGATCAGCCGCTGATCGCGCAGCATCAAGTCCCTGCTTAGCAACCTGTTGGGCTTGAACCTTCAACCCGGCGCGAAAATAGGATTGTGCCAGCCCGTACATGGCCACGCTGCGAAATTCGCTTCCCTCAGGACTTCTAGACATACACTGTTCATAACCGGCAATGGCCCGATCGAATTTCGCGGTCCTTGCGAAGGCATCTGCCAGCATCATCTCTTCCTGACCCGACCATGACGATGCAGACCACACCGAATTGAATTGAATGGCTGCTTCATCGGGCCGTTTCGTGAGGGCAAATGCATACGCTAGATATCGACGAGCAGTCATATCATTTGGAGAAGCTTTTACAGCCGCTGTTAACGGTTTGACAGCTAAGCCCGCCTGCCCACGCTGCAACAGGTTGTAGCCGGAGGTGACCAACTCCGAGGAATTTCCCGGTGGTGGCAGGCTGACGCCATAAGACGGGGTGCCCGGAATCGCTGCCGATTGGCTGCGAATTACCCTGGCAGCGGGAGCAGCTTGCTCCTTTTCCTCTCTTTGCTCCCGTTCGAATTCCGTCGTATAGGGATGTTTCTGAGTGCTCGGTCTCAGACTACCCTGCGAAAGAGCCAGATTTCTGGCCTCCTCAATCCTCTTTGTCAATCGCATTCTTTCATTGGAAATCTCATTGACCAGGCTTGAATCACTTTTTAACGCAATGTCAAATTCCTTAATCGCATCGCGTTCATTGTTCAATCCGGCGTACGCGCGTCCCAGCTCAAAGTGCAAGGCTGGCGTATGGATGAAGCGATCGGCCATGGGCTGCAGATCGAGTACGGCCTCTTTAAATTCATTATTGGCTATGAGCGCTCTTCCTTTCTCAATGATGGCTTCGCGATCACTGGGGGCCGATTTAAGCAACCAGTTGCATTCAGACACAGATTGGTCGTAACGCCCCAATTTGCGCAGGGAGCGCGCGTGTCCCAAACGAGCTTCTTGGGAGTCTGGCACGAACTCCAGTGCATGACCAAATGCCTGCTCGGCTGCCAGCGTATCATTGGCTGCGAACAATGCCACACCATAACGCAACCAATCTTGACCGGTCATTGCGTTTTGAGAAGTGGCGGCCATCTCTTTAAGATCCGCCAGGGCCAGCGCCCACTCCTTACGATTGCTAAATATGCCGGCGCGCTCTTGCAGCGCGTCAAAATTCTTGGGATCGTGCTCAAGAACCCGGGTAAAAGCACGCGAGGCGTCGTCAAGCCGATGTAACGCCAGGTAGGAACGCCCCATGCAAACGAGTGCCGCCGATAGCTTGGGATTCATCTGTATCGCAGCGGTGGAATCAGCGACGGCTTTGTCAAATTGCCCGGCTTTGTATGCTTTAAGGGCAGCGTCGAGGTGCTTATCGGAACCAGTAGCGAGCATAGCGAAACCGGAAATGATAGCCATGACAAAGCCGCTGAGCAAGAGTTTTTTGGTACTGAGCCCTGAAGACAGTTTCCGAGCCATGTCAGCGGGTGTGCGGGGTTTGCCCTTCTCCTTCTTTTCGTCGGGAGAGGGCAACGGAAGAGATCGCAGTTTCTGACTCAATTCTTGAGCGTTCGAAAAATCGTCGGACTTAACCCTTAGGAATTCTGCTGAATGACGCAACAGTGATCGTTCACCGGACTTCATCATGTCGTCGCGGCTCTCACGTATTGATGGCTGAGGAAGATCCTCCACCGGAGCAGATTTTCGCTGGCCGAAAGCTGCGTCTTGCAGACCAACAAAGTTCTCATCTTCAATTGATAGTTCGCGGGCCTCCTGCAGCGATTTGACTGCACGAATGATACCTTCAGTCGGAATAACAGGAGGCAGTCCTCCTTCGCGCGCTAATTCCGCTTCTTCGTCGAGCGACCACAGCGCCCGGTCTTCCTCAATCAACCTGTCAATGAAAGATTTGTCGTGTGACACAAGAGTGAAGTTCTGCCGGATGAACAGGTCCGGGTCTTGATCATTTAAATATGGCACGGGAGAATCGCCTGAATCCTCCATTTCCTCAGGTCCGGGCGGCGGAACATCGGGCGGAAGCAGAGGTGGCGCAGGAGCTTCAGGACCGCTGGCGAGATCGGCTAATTCCTTCTGCGAAAGCTGTTTTGAGGCATCAGTCGGGGAAGCCCAGGTACCTTCATGGCCTTGATTCGATGCAATCGGAAGCTGACCTGCCAGGGCTTCTGTGGGAATTACCCAATTCTGGCTTTGACGCCTGGACTGCACACCTTCCACGACTCGCACGTCCTGTTGAGCTTCCTCAAAGAGTGCATTCTCCAGCATGTCGATGGCCCGATCAACTTTATGGATCTCGATTGGTCCTGTAGGCTTTCGTCGTGGAGGAGTGGCTCCTGAATCTGATGTGGAGACATCATCAATGCCATTGGTCTGTGGTGCATTGCCACTGCTACTGTCTTCCGCAGCAGGACTGCCGGGACTTGCCGAAGCTGTGGTATGCGGGGTAACCACAGAAACTGAGCGCTCGCTGGTATCAGTCTTAGCCGCAATATCACTTCCTGCACCGCCAGCAGCTTGTT
>JAKFUT010000370.1 GCA_021732565.1 Candidatus Obscuribacterales bacterium | reverse complement strand
TTTCCAGATCGACTTCGGCATAAATGTTTGTGGTATCAAGCGACACGTGTCCCAGCCATGCGCGAATTGTATTGATATCGACACCAGCACGAAGAAGATGGACGGCTGTCGTGTGTCGATAATGCCGATCGCGGCATTATCGACATTATTCCGATTACCGGATAATGCCGATAGTGAAAACTGGGCAGGTGGATCGCGGCTCCCTGGGGCAGAACGCGTCTTTGCATCCTTGAAATTGCTCGGCATTATCTCGCCCTACAATCCAGTCAGAAATGCAAGTAGCTGATCGTCCGGTTTGAAGCGGCCGTTCTTTCCCTTTACCATTTGGGTTTTTGCAAGAATGGATTCTTTTAGTGCGAGATTTGCATGGAGATAGATTTGTGTGGTCTCTACTGATTCATGACCAAGCCACAGTGCAATCATGGAGCGGTCTATTCCAGAAAGCAGCAGTTCCATTGCACACGAGTGACGCATCATATGCGGTGTCACACGTTTGTCTTTGAGTGACTGACAGGTTTTGCTCGCAGATGCAACATGCTTGCGCAAGATATACTGAACACCGTCTGCACTTAGTCGATTCCCCCGCGCATTTGGGAATAGAATCGGGTCACCGCTGGAAGATTCGTCCATCCATTTCTTTAATATTTTAGCTGTTTGTTTGGTTAGCGGAGTGACGCGTTCTTTTCGCCCTTTCCCAATCACTCGTATATAACTACTCGATCCTAACGCTACGTTCCTGTGTTCAAGCTGCACAAGCTCAGATAAGCGCAGCCCTGTTTGCAAAGCCACCAAAAGAAGGGCATGATCTCTTCTGCCTGACCAGGTCTGTTGATTCGGAGCAGCTAAAAGTGCGGCGATCTCATCTTTAGTCAAGAAATCAACCAAGGGACGCTCATGGCGTTTACTTGGAATTGCAAGTACTCGTTGGATCTGAGCTGAGTGAGCAGGGCTCTCTAATGCAGCAAATCGAAAGAACGACCGAATGGCTGCTAATCTTACATTCCGGCTTGACGCACTGACCTTTCGCGTTTTCTCCAAGTCCTCAAGAAATGAACAGATTAATGGAGTATCGATTTCTGACAATTCTAATTTTGAGGGTGGCTTATGTAACTTTTTTTCGCAGTACCTCAGCAATAATCTGAATGTATCGCGATAGGAGCTAATGGTGTGCGGACTTGCCTGGCGTTGGTTCATCAGCCGTTGCACGAAAAAGCTCTCCAAGAGCTTAGCGAAATCTCGACTAGGATCCATTACGTTTCCTCCCATCGATGTTCCAAGAGTTTTACACCTAGGTCCATTAGTTCAGGAGTTCCGGTAAGATACCAATAAGTATCACTTACGTGCACATGTCCCAGATACGCAGAAAGAATGGGTAAGCGCCGTTCTACATCAGCTCCGTAGCGATACCATTTCAACAAGCTTCTGACTGCAAACGAGTGACGAAAGTCGTGAATTCGTGGGCCCTTAGAAGATCCCGCCTTTCGCAGACCAGCTTGCTGTGCGATTTCATAGAACGTTCTGTGTACCATAGCCTTGTCTAATTTTGTGCCGCTTAGGGAGATAAAGAAGTGGGAAGCTACGCGCCCATCAAGGAACTTCTCGCGGCAAGCGTTGTATTCTGTCAGCTCCGCTTGGGTTGTTGAATGGATGGGCAGAAGTCGAGATTTGCCGTGTTTGGCTCCCTCGATGAGTATCGTGCCTTCATCCAAATTAACGTTCTTAGTTTGTAGCGACAGAGCTTCACCGATTCGTAATCCGGTCACAAACAAAAGTCCAAAGAGACCTCGATAGGTCTGGGCTCTGAACGGATGTCGAAGAGAGTTTGCCGCGCTCAACAATTTTTTCGCATCGTCATCGGAATATAGATAGGGCTGCGCTCGCTTAGGTTTGTAAGGATATAGGCTATCTGGTGGTATCTCTGTTCTAGGATCGCTTGCAGAACGGTAACGGGCGAATGCCCGCAGGATACTCATCCTTTGAGCTTGCGCATGAGCAGAGTTTGCTTGTTGAGCCCATTCAACGGACAGCGACGTAGTGATGATTTCAGCACCCTTGCCTTCCGAATAGGTGACGAACTTGTCCAAGAACTTGCCTGCAGTTTTCAGCTTAAAGCCAAGTGCTCGCCGCATCCCCATGTACTCATCGAGATCCTCGCGTAAGGTATTCATTGGTCACCTCCCGGCCAAGCCAAAGCAATACTACGCAAGGCGATCATATCAACCTTGGCATAAATGAACGTTGTCTCGATGTTAGCATGCCGGAGAACCTCACCAATTTCAGACAACGACGCGCCACGTTTTATCATCTCAACCGCTAAACCATGTCTGAACTGATGCGTACCTTTTCTTGGCGTGTCCACCCCGGATCTCATTATTGCTCGGGCAACTAAAGCAGTAATGCCGTGAAATGTGGTGAACCCTGCGAATGGTGCCCGGCTTCGCAAGAAGACATTTCTGCTGGTTCCTTTCGTTGGTCTGCCATCCTTTAAATAGGAAGCAATTGCTTCGCCGACATCCGTCGGCAGGGGCATCTTTGAAATCTTTTTGCCTTTTCCTCGAACAGTTATGTGCCCTGCGGTCCAATCGATATCCTCTAGCTTTAGATTTGCCACCTCGCAAGATCGCAAACCAAGTCGAGCAAGTAGCAATAAGATCGCATAGTCACGGCGATCGGTTGCCCTGTCGCGTCTGCACTGAGACAGTATGCTTTTGATTTTGTCTTGGGAGATCCACCTGGGGATATCCGGTTTTGACCAATTAGGTACGATTGGAACGCAGGCCTCTAAGTCAAGATCAATAAAGCCCCGGTATCTTGCATACCGGAAAAAGACGCGCAACGACGTAATCATTTGCTTTGCTGTTTTCGCGCTGCGTAGGTGAGCCTCCTTCCGAACGAAGTTCAGCACATCCTTTGTGGTCAGCAACGATAGCTCGACAGCCAAATTCTTGAAACGGTCTTTCAAGAACTTTCTTGCATAGTCGCAGTAGTATCTGGAAGTGGCCTGGGCTAATCCCCGATCTTGAAGCAGATAGTGGTCAAACTCATCCAAAATTTTGTCCACCGATGACCGGTTTTTCTGCGAAACTTGGCTGCTTGGATCGCCAGCCGCACCAACTAATCTAAGGATCCTTTTCAGCGCGGTCAAAATGCCCGTGCATTTGGTCCTCTGCTGATTTCGATCGCGATATGCAATATACTTCTCTATGTGGCGGGATGTTGCTTCGGTGATATCAATCCTTGAGTACTTCAGCCAGCGACCAAAGTCCTCCACGAAACGAATATGCTGCTGTGCTGTCTGCGCGGAATATTCTGATTCTTTTAAGTCGCGTGCATACAGATCCATGTACCGACCGAACTCTCCTCGACGAAAGCGTTTGATCGTGTCTGTATCCTGGAAATACAGTTCGAGCATATGAATGTTCCTCCATGAAAGTGACAACCAATTCTTGATTGCCACAAAGGAGGCTCCGTATAATGCCGAGCGAAATGCAACCGTTCAACGAAGCTATCTCAGCCCAACAGTCATTATCGGCATTATCCGGTAGTCGGAATAATGTCGAATGGAATGTGGGCTGATCTGTTTGGCAGCGATCGAAGGAATTCTTGTTGCCGCCTTCTCAACATAACGCCTTACAAGATCGTGGATGCCAAAGCGAGTCAAAGGCCGTTTGCATCTGTTCAAAAATACCCTTTCATCAGCAGACCGTCCTTGCACCAAGCGTTCTAACACGTCGTTTGTTAGAGCCCAAAGAGGACAAACACGCGTTTTGTCGCCTTTGCCTGTAATTCTGACCATCGGGGAACGTCCAAGTTGAAGATCCCTGATTCTAGTTTGCGCTACTTCATCAGCGCGAGCACCGCTATTGTATAGAAACAGCAAGAGCGCGTAGTCTCTGCGTCCCTGGACTGTTTCTTGTTCTGGTACATCAAGTAGAGCATCCATCTCAAATTTCTCAAGATAGTACATTGATCGCTGAGCGGACTTCTTAGATGGAATTCCGCAAATCTCAGTGCACCACGGCAAGTGTTCAGGGCAATGGCGACCGATGAAGCGCGCCAGGGCATGCACCGCTGCCAGACGCTGATTCCGAGTACTAATCGAGCACTGGCGTTCTGCTTCGATGTGGGTCAGAAAGAGTTTTACATTTTCTACGTTGAAATGCGATATCAGCAATTGATCAATCTTTTGTGACTCTCGCTCTGAGACAAACGGAAGTAATTGCTTAAAGGCATCTCGATAACTGGTTTGAGTATTGCGAGAAAGATTTCGCTCTGTGACCAAATACTCTAGCAAGAAGCGCCTAATCCAAAAGCCGATTGAGTCAGTGTTTTTCATATTCCACCTCCAGCGCGTACTTTTCGAAGCGATTGCAAGCTTGGCGCAATACTTCTGGCGTAACAGTCAGATAACGCTGCGTATGCGCCAAATGCCTGTGTCCAAGATAAGTTGAGAGGTGCGGCAAAAGACGTTGTACATTTGCGCCGTTTTCATACCAGAAGACGATTCGACTAACCGCAAATGTGTGTCTCAAGTCATGCAAGCGTGGTTGGTAGTGATTCAGCGTGTCCGTGCGCACTACGCCTACTTGCTTGCACAGGGATCTGAAGTAACGGTCCATCAAATCGACTGAGATCGGATTCCCCAGTTTGGTAGAAAAGAATGTCGATTGGTCGTTCGCCTTTTTCGGACCTGTCTGCCTCGTGAAATATTCTGAAAGCACTTTGGTCAATCTTGGGTCCATCGGAACCAACCTGGTCTTGAAGAACTTTGTGTCTTTCACAACTATCAGATCAGAATCAAGATCGATATCGGCAGGAGTCAAATTGAGCGCTTCACTAAGTCGCAATCCTGTACCCCAAAGCAGAAGTAAGATGGTTCGGAGTGTATCCGTTTCCAAAATGCAGTTCGTCTTAGAGCAGACATCCTTAGTGCCGGCAAGCAACAACCTTACTTCGTCAAAGGAGTAGATGTAAGGCACAAAAGTGTCTTTACGCTTAGGAAACGTGAGCGGAAGAGGACATGTGCTCAGATGTCCTCGGCTGATTGCATATCGGAAGAATACATTCAGCGCATAGTATCTTCTGTGCCAGTGCTTCGATGGTCCGCTGCTCTTGAAGTAAGCGAGTACTTGTTCTGAGGTGATTTCAGAGACCTGCACGTCACCCATTGCATTGCAGAACGAAAGAAGAAGATACCGCTCAGTTGTGAACTTCGCGCCGAGTGACTGCCTGAAAGTGATGTACGCATTCATCAGCTCAATTAACTTCATAACACACCTCCTTCGACCAGCACGGCTATTTCACGCAGTGAACGAAGGTCTACTTTTACGTATGCACTAGTAGCAGACGCGTATCGATGACCTAGCTGGTCGCCGACTTCCTTCAGCGAAAATCCCTGGTCAATGAGCCGAGCTGCGCACGCATGCCTGAGCGAATGAGGTCCTCGCTTCCGAGAAGCGATCCCGAGCTTGTCGTAACGCGTGCTGACTATCTCATAAACGACCTGCGCGGAGAGAGTGCCAAAAGGCGGACTCAGCAGCAAGAAAACTTCGCGCCTGTCAGAAGACGGGCGTACCTGCCGCAAGTATTGGATTATTGCCTCACCAACTGTATTTACCATCGGATACTCTTGCCTTCGTCTTTGTTTAGAACGCCAGACTCGAATCCGAGAATTCTCCCAGTCAAGATCATCCAGCCTTAGCTGACAGACTTCACTCGAGCGAAAGCCGTAAACTGCACAGAGCATGATAATAGCTTTGTCTCGGATGTCTGTTCTTTTGCTGAGGTCCATTTGCTGCACAACGCGGGCTACATCCTGCCAACTGGGTCCAGCAGGTAGATTTTCTAATCCATAAATACGTGGTGAGTGAATCGAGTCGGCCACAGGAACAGAACAAAAACCATTCTGATAGGCGTACCGAAAAAATGTTCGAAGTACTCTTGCTGCACATGCAGCGGATGGTCGCGACCAGCCGGTCTTACATCTGTTGATAAAGAACCTATCCACATGGTCGGCGGTGACACTGGTTAGGAGCCTGCTTTCGTCGCCTTGTTGCGTATTCCATTTTAGGAAGTCAGTTACATACCACCTATGGTGAACTAGCGTTTTTGGTGATAGCCCACGCACAGATCCAAGAAACGATTCGTACTCTTTTACCATTAGTGCAATCGGCGAATCGTCTTCCTTCAGCCAGCCCATTTCTTTGCTCCACTTTGTCGCCAAGAAAATGAATCGTTGCTGAGCCTTTACTCGATCTTTGCGCTTCGTCGCCGATCGCCTGGCGGCCAGCCCAATTTCGATGGTAGTCACCCCGGCTGTCAGCATTCTCAGTTTTTCTGCAATCAACAACAATTGCCTGGCATGGAAGATGAGCGTCTGTCGAGAATATCCCTCAGCCATGCGCTTTCTGAGATAGACTTCCCGCTCTGCAGCCAATGGACCATTCCGATGTTTCGCGATGGTCAGCCGGTCCCTGAACAAACTTTCGTACATAGCCAAACCTCCACTGAGCCTAGAGTTCGACCATGGCAGGCAGGGCAGGGGCTGTCAATTATGTTGTCTTCCTGTGCATTCGACTAGGCAATCGTTGGAGGATAGACCGCTCCCATCACATAAATGACTACGCCACATAAGCCTTACCGAATGGTCGGTCCTGCGGTCCTCCCGCGGTAAGGCTCCGTGCCATCGCACTCAGATCGTGGTTTGCGCGTCGTTGCCGAATCCGCGCAGCTGCAAGCCTTAAGTCCCAAAATTTCCCTTTCTCTCCGTTGGAAGTACTCGATTACAAACCAGCAGGACCAGTCAACCTCGGCGCAGCCGCCCGCAGGGCTTGAGGTTGACTGGTCTTGCGTTTGCAATATCATGAAACCGGAGGGGGAGAAAACCAATCTATTGGCGCAATGACGCTCTTACGTCATAATCATTAGCGGTGAACAAAGAAGGGTGTGCATGGACGACGAGATTTCAAAACATATCAGCAAGAGCCCCGGTGTGTATGGCGGTAGAGCATGTATTGCCGGACACCGCATCCGAGTCATGGATAGAGTAGTTTGGAATAAGATGCGCGGCTATTCGCCAGATAAAATCGTCAATATGTTTTCAGACTTTTGATGGCTTTGATTGCTTTCCTAGACGAAACCGGCGACCATTCGCTAACGACCGTCGATCCTGGTTTTCCAGTATTCGTCCTAATGCTGATGATCTTCGATACTCAGGACTATATTAATGGTACGGTGCCCGCAGTTCTCCGGCTCAAATTCGACTATTGGCGCCATGAAGGCATCATTCTTCATTCTCGAGATATCAGAAAAGCTCAGGGTGATTTCGGATTCTTGACGACGCCTGACAATCGGCAGCCATTCTATGAACGGCTGAATCAGATCATGCGCGAAGGCAAGTACGCGTTGATCAGTGTTGGCATCCACAAAGCCAAATTGGTTGATCGGTACAGCTCCCCAATGAATCCGTACGATCTTGCACTGGAGTTTGCTCTTGAACGGTTGATTCGCCTGATGGAAGAGCGATCAGAGAGCAAAGTTACGATTGTAGCAGAGGCCAGGGGCAACAATGAAGATAGCCAGCTTCGAGAAACTTTTGAGAGGTTACTCAGCCGGGGAACGGACTATGTCGTAAAGGAGCGGATTCTTCAACGAATAGATGCAACTAGTCTCGTTTTCAAAGAAAAGAAAATGAATATAACAGGAACTCAGTTGGCTGATCTGACTGCCTATCCAACCGCTCGTTCCATGATCGGTTCAAGTACTGAATCGAGGGCAATAGAAACCTTCCGCGACAAGTTTTACGCATCCAAATTTTTCCCATAACAAAATCCCCAGCCGGAGCCAGGGACTTTGTCGACCGGGAATCCCCAGTCCTTATGCTCTTATTTATAACACATATTTCCGTATGTGTCAAAAAAATGCTTGCCGAGTGCCAAGGAATCAAAAACTCAAACCAACTGGATCTTGTAAAACTCATGAGTAAGGCTGGATGTCCTGAAGAAACATTACCTCCTTGCGTTCTGGTCCTTCCAGAACTCGCCAGTCGCGCACTCGACGCTGCAGGGGGCGAAGTAGTCCGGCGCTGAATTGGCCTGGATGGTTTTGCTCAAGCCTAGTCTTTGATTCAAGGAGATTCTTGATATGCTCCCACACTTCGGCAAACGGAGCCAGTCTGGTTCGATGCTCGCGTGCTTTCTTTTGTTTCATAGCTCTAGCCGTTCGCAAAGACATACCTGCTTTGGCCGCATTCTTATTGTCGTTCATCAGCTCTTGCCCATGCTTGCATGAAACGTCGAAGCTATCACGAAACAACGCCGCGGGCTTTTCATCATTGCTTTCGCTGCGTATATTTGTGGCGGAATTGCAAAACTCGCTTGTGCCTGCCATTGTTTAATTCGCAGCTCTTAAGCTGCAGGCAAAGTTTAGGTGGATCAACTAAAACAACTGCATTACAATCGATTTGGGCTTGCGGGGCACGCCAGAATCTGCATGGATCACGCATAAGTATTGTACTCATTGGTTTTGCATCCACGGGGGCATCGTCTTTATCCTGCCTTAACGCAACTCGCGTTGCAGGCACTACATGCGGTACCACTCCGTCGGTAGCCAAATCGCTTTGGGTCGCTAACGCTCCGATGAAATTGTTTTCTGCTGCATTCTTTTCCTTAGCGGTTATTGATCACCATTAATAAATATAACCAATGCTTTCTTGTATACCACGCTACTTTCCTAGCTGTTCGCATCCGAGACAAAAAAAGAGTCTCTCCAGTTTGGTAGAATTATTCATGGAATTGCGCAAATGAGCTGAAAAGCAAGGAAGGGCAACTGGGCAAAATGAAAATCGATTTGCACTGTTTTTCCTATAACCAGTACGGTGGTCTCTCTAAGTCCCTCTACTCTGCAGTGGAATTTCTTGAATTTCGCTCGCCGGATTTTGGCAGTGCGCTAAGCAAAATCATCCTGAATGCTCACTTCCATAGCTCTGAGCCTCCACGGCCCACATTGGAAGAGAGCTATGAAGATTACCATCTGAGGCTAGCTGATCTGCCCAAGTCAAAGTTTGAACGCAAGAAGCAGAGGCTTACAATCGACTTCGAAAGCAAGACTGGAAGCGTCGAATACATTTCAGACATGAAAGATGCACCTAATCATTGCGGAGTAATTGTTATTCATAAGGATGTTCGTATCGATGTCTTTAACGCATTTCTGCGAGAAATTCTTGCAATTATGAGGCTAGTAAAAGGCAAAACAAAAACGGAAGACCATAAGGAAACGTTTGTCTGGCTGAGTTATACATGGATGTTAAAGGAACAATTGAGCATCCTAAACTGGGCTGCGGACAATATTTCGCTTAATGCTGAGACGACCGATTGGTTTGAGGAATTTCTCTGTGCCAATCCGAAGCACCAGGATGCTGGCAAACTCTGGGAAACACTCTTGATTAAGCATAAATGTCCGGGAGTATTGAGAAAGGCCAGTCAATGGCTCCTTACTTACGGAGATAGCGAAAACGCAACAGATGTTGCATCGGCCCTTCTGCATGAATGCCCCGATCCACCTGTGGTGGAAAAGGCAAAGCAATTGGTCTGGGAGAATCCTGGGAACGTCTTCCTGATCTCAAAAGTAATTGAATTGGCCGGCGACGAAGAAATCGAGCAACTGGGAAGTACGCGCCTCAAAACCGAAGATTTTATCGTAGCTGGCATGTATTTAGCCCGTCCTCTATTGAGAAGAAATTCTCAAAAATACTTGTCGACGATCGAGAGTTGGCTGCACGACAGCAGCGGTGAACCTCACTTCGTATCGATACTGGCTGAGCTGTTTACAGCGGCTCCCGCAGAATTGGCGCCATTTGTCTTTGAATGGTTGGACGAGAATCCGAAGATAGGTAATGTTGAAAAAATCTTCCAAATGGTCTTTATTTTGTCCCCTTCACAGTGGCTATTGGACCGCACCTGGACCTGGATAAGCGGCCACCTGTCAGGACGACACACGGCAAGAATGTTGAATGTAGTTCTCAGCAATGCCTCTAATGAGATAATTTGCCCCGAAGATGCTTGCGCTATTGCGGACGCATGGCTAGGAGAGCACATCAGACACATTGACGCCAAAGACTTGCTGCTCAGTGCGCTGCATATTGACGCAACACCTGGCAGACTCGAATTAGCGAAGAAGTGGTTAAAGTATCAAAAATTCGATGAACGTGGACAAATTCTAATGGCACTTGCTGGCACAGTAGCTGGCTCTGAAATCGAAAATGAAGCAATGGATTGGTGCTGTAAGCATCCGAATGATCGAGTGGCACATGCCATACTACTGCGTCTATTAATCAGCAGTCCAAAACACGAATATGTTCTCGAAGCGAAGCGCGCTTTAGAACACGATGCTCTTCACAAATACTTTCGTTATCTATTCTTGTACGAGCTTGTAAAAATTGGTGACACGGAATCATTCGCAACGGCATTATCTTTGATTGAAGGCGATAAAGAATGGCGAACATCTCTGAAAGAGCTGGGAGGAAAATTGTTGCTTGGGCTATTGGAGCGTCTTCCAGGTGACCTGAAAGTGCAACTCCTGGCAGATGAATGGTTAGCGATTGGCGCTCATGAGTTACAGGATCTTTCAGAGAAAATCGCTCGGGCACGAGAAAATGGTTGAAACAGCCTACGAGCTGAGAATGGCTCTCAAGCGACTAGTCTCACAGCTAAGAATGCATCTAGAGTGAATCGTGAGGACTCAATAGAATCAGGAGACCAAAAGATATGGCTAGTGTCCAGCTCAATACAAGAAGGAATCTCGATTTGCCAGCACTATTCGTTATGAGCAAATAACTGAGAGCCGCATATACAAGAAAAATGTATAGCACAAATAGCAGCGAAGCGTATTCCAACGTCTTAGAGCAATTTGCTGCTAATGCAGTTAAAAGCAAACCCGCTACGAGTCCGCAGCAAGAATCGGCAAATTTGTTTGATTTTGGCTTCCGCAAAACTTTCCCGGAGTAAATTGCGCATAAACATTCGTATGCAGAAGTCCATGTTTCTTCGAGCGCAAAGGGATCCGCAAAAGCTGTTAGCGCATCATTTGGTGTCGCCAATTCGATGTTCTTGCAGTGGTGGCTGCGTTCATGTGCGCCAAGATTGTCTGCGTCTGACTTGCATTCAGCTACAAATTTGGATTTATTGACAAGACGAAAACCAATCAAGGTTTTCATTGAAGCTTACCTCAAGTTCTAATTCAAACCCCAGTTAAGCCAGAGTGTGCCAATGATGTGAACGAGGATGGGGACACACACAACAAATGCAACAACTTGCCATATTTTGCGGCGAACCAACATTTTTGCTATTCGCCGCGACGCGCCTCGCCGGTACCAACGAATTGCCTTCTTCTTTGTCTTCCTCAGACCAGAAAAGCCGAAGATTGTCGCTGCTGGAATAGATGCCATTGTGAGAAGGTGGCACACATCCCGTGCTGTGTCATAACCGTAGTCGCCCAGCCCTCCACCTACCTCGCCGCTTTGCCCATATCGAGGATCGACTGGTGCACCGACCAGCCCCTGTGCTTGTACCTTCTGTGCCAGAACCGACAAGCCAATAAAGAATAGTATTTTCGCAGCGACTTTTAGACAACGTTCGCGAGCTTTCCTTAAACCTACTGGGCAGTTATCTGTAATGAGAGTGCCGTCTGCTCGCTTGTACAGTTTTACACAAGGACGTTCTTGGGTGTTCTCTGTCAGAAGTTTGACTGCATCATTAGTTGACATTGCGGAAATGTTGAACACATTCTTTTTGCAAGATTTGCAGAACCGCACTTGGTCGCTACCATCCATGTCTTTCCACTGAACTTCACAGGGGGAGGCTATGTAAATGGAGTTTAGAAAATCAGTCTTTTGTTTATTTGAACGTGACTGAAACATGATCGTGACCTCGTGAAGAATCAGAGTCAGAGAAAACTCTGCTCGTGGTGGATAGAATGCAGCATGTCACAGACAGGCAGCTAACGTGAAACAGCTCCTGCCCAATTTAAATGTCTAGTGTTTGGATTATGCAGCGCTAATCTCTTTCTGGCAAGACCGAGGAGATGGATTGCATTGGGAAGAACACCGGTAACAGCTGCTACTGACATTTTGGACACTAACACGAACCCGCCATTGCCGCCGGTACCACTGGCACCGGTGTTACCGCCGTTACCGCCGGTGGTTCCTCCGTTGCCGCCCAGTCCGCCCACTCCCAATTGATCTCCACCGACGCCGCCATCGAACGACGAGGGCGGTCCGGCAATTGAGATGTTGCCTGTGGTGGCAAAAAGACTGCCGCCTCGTCCTCCGGTTCCCGCTAATCCGACAGAACCACCCGCACCCGCCGCCGAAGTACGCAGCGATTGGGTGACTTTGATCGTTCGTACAAACTCAAAAGCACTACATTCGGCGAAATTCAACCCCGAAATTATCACGTCGTACTCCTCTTCGAGCAACTGACACAGAGCCATCGTGGGGGTCATCACAACTGAAACCAAATGACCACGTGAACGCAGATTTGTAGCCAGTCCCTGGCCATGGTGAAGATCTTCTTTAAGGGCTAGAACTTTCAAAGAGCTATTAACCTTCACTACTACTAGCGACTTGAACCAGAGATTGACTGGACGGCTGTTCACATCACACTCTACCTGGTCACCAATCGTTAATTTATCAATAGACCTCCTTTCAAAAAGGGTTATACAATGATAGCATATGCGAAGATGTGCAATTGTGCAGGTGTTTAATGGCTTTTGGCGATGAACCAATCGTGGATGTCTTGCTATCCCTTGCGGATGCTGTCAAGTGGCTGGGCGACAACAAACCGATCCGTCCAGATGAATTTCCCGCCACTCCCCTAAAGAAATTAGAGACTTTGGGCCTGGTGTGCCGCTCTGGTTCCGGCCACTATCACGTGCAAAGAGAGCGATTGAAAAAATTGCTCAAACGTACGCTTGAGCAATCCTCGGAAGAGAAACAACGTTTGTGTATTGCCGCCTATGGTCATGCTTTCGCTCCATAGTCGGCTCATAACGCTAAGAGAACGGATGGAGAGCACCACTATGCAAGAGAGCCGATCAACACCGGCTAAATTGGTCGAGCAAACGGGAATGGACTGGTTGTCAGGGACGATTCGAGCACTGGCCAAATCATTTAGATTGTCACTGTTTTCTCATGAGTTGGAGAATTGCACATCAGATAAGAATCTCCAGGCCCTGCCTGTCCGGCTCATCAATCTCGTAAGGTTCATTGCAGCCGGCAAAACTAAATGTCCATAGGTAGCATGATTATTGGTGCTTCTTGTTTGACAGCGTTGGTTCTAGTGTTTTGTTGCCTTCTCCATAAACCAAATCATCGCATTGCTTCCTTGCTCTTGGCCAGTATTGGAGTTCTGTTCGTATCAGGAGCATTACTTTGCTGGAACACTGTAACTCTCTGGCACATTTCGGACTGGATCTCCATCGGACTGATTTGCCCGGAATTCAAAGTTGACTCTCTGGCTGCATTTTTTTTGCTGTCATTGGGAACGATAACAACTTGTTGCGCTGTATACTCCCCTGCCTATCTTCACCACCTGGCCGACAAAATTAACAGCAGGTTCTACTGGTCCGCACAATTTGCTTTTGTTCTCGGCATGGCTGGTGTTCTTATTTCTGCTAACGCTGTCGTATTTCTAGTAGCATGGGAAGTGATGTCACTGGCATCAGCTTGTCTGGTTGTTTCGGAGTTCCGTCAACACCGAGCACAACGTGCCGCCATGATCTATCTCGTCGCCACACGAATGGCAACGGGATTCATCAGTGCAGGATTTCTCATAATGTACAGTATCTGCGGCGATTGGTCCTTTGACTCCTGGCAATTCTCAGATCACCACAAATGGCTAGCTGCCTCACTATTGATGCTGGGATTGATCATTAAGGCCGGCGTGTGGCCATTTCATATCTGGTTGCCCTATGCCCATCCAGAGGCACCGAGTCCGGTATCAGCATTGATGAGCGGAGTTATGGTTAAGGTGTCCATATTTGCGCTCATCCGTTTCTTTGTTTTCGGGCACCTGACCTGCGCTCCCCTTATCTATGGACTTTTTGCACTGGCGTGCATTTCGGCCTTCTGGGGCATTTTATTTGCGATCAATCAACGCGAGTTAAAAAGAGTGCTTGCCTATAGCACGGTAGAGAACGTGGGATTGATTCTTGTTGGAGTCTCGCTCTGCATATGGGCAAACAATCTGGGGCTAACGGGCATAGCAAAGATAGCCTTGACTGGAGCACTTCTTCACAGCTTTGGGCACGGACTCTTTAAGTCATTGTTGTTCCTCTGTGCCGGTTCAGTTGATTATGCGGCGCATACTCGCGACCTTTCTTTGCTTGGTGGCTTGGCAAAAACCATGCCTTCCACCGGAATAGCCTTCATCGCTGGCAGTTCCGCTATTTGTGCCCTCCCTCCGTTCAATGGTTTTGCCAGTAAGTGGTGCTTATACCAGGGTTTACTCCAGTCTTCCTTCACCATGCCGCTGCTTATCGACAGGGCTATCACGCTTGGAGCAATCGGCCTGTTGTCGTGTGTTGGTGCTCTTGCTATTGCTACCTTCGCAAAGGCGATTGCCGTAGCCTTCCTGGGTAACGCCCGTTCGCCTCAGTCTCGTAAGGCTAAAGAAGTACCGCTTTCAATGAAAGTGCCGCAGACGTTCCTGGCGCTTTGCTGCCTTGTCGCCGGTGTGAGCAGCCCTTGGTTAGCTCCTCCTCTCATGGCACTCATTCCTGGAACGAATGGATTGCAACCGCCAATCTCCATTTTTGCAACGCTTCCCCTATGGCAAGTTGGGTTGGCGCTGACTGTGATGATCATGTTTTTCTATGGCTGTGTTTTGAATAAGGCCCCGCACATTGACAGGACTTGGGACTGCGGATTTGGCTCTCTAGGCATTAAGAGTCAAGTTACAGGCGATAGTTTTGCCCAACCCATAGCTCGTATCTTTTCTCCCATTCTTCGACACAAACTCGCCATTCATATTTCAGGGCGCGAGCGAAGGCACTTTCCCGAGAGAATTGTAGTGGAACCGTCGATGGTATCGCTGTTAGAGACAAGGTTATATCGACCAGCCGCAAACATTCTGGATCGCATTTCGCGCATGATTGGCAAACTTCAAGCGGGTAGTATACATCTGTATTTGCTGTATGTCTGTCTCGCTTTAGTACTGGTTGTATTTGCGGGGATTTTCCTGTGGTGAACATCCAGAACGCTCTTCTTTGGGGATATCTCCTGGTTTCAATTGTTATCGTCCCCGGGATAATCACGGGACTAATCCGCAAGGTCAAAGCCCGCTTACAGAACCGAATTGGGGCGCCCGTGTGGCAGCCATTGCTCGACTTGATAAAGCTTTTCCGCAAAGAAGAGACATTGAGCGAAACAGCCTCATGGCTTTTCCGCTTCTCCTCAGCACTCAATCTGTCCATCGCAGTTTACCTGGCAATCACATCGCCCTGGATTTCACCAAGACCTGATACGGGAGCTTGCGATTTGTTCCTGTTTCTATACCTGTTTGCTGCGATGCGGCTCTTCACGATGCTGGGAGCAATGGATACCGGATCACCGTTTGGTCCGTTTGCTGCCAGTAGGGAGGCTACTTTATCATTCATGGTTGAACCAGCAGCGATACTAAGCCTGGCTTCTCTGGCTCTCGTTGCGAGATCCTCCGACTTGACTGTAGTCTTTTCAAATTACACCAGTCAACACTGGGCTCTTTGGGTTCTATCGGGTAGCGCATTTCTTCTTGCAAGCTTAGTCGAATTGTCGCGTATGCCTATCGATGATCCAACAACCCACCTTGAACTGACCATGGTTCACGAGGCAATGATTTTGGAAGCATCAGGAAAAAATCTGGCCCTGGTTGAATTTGCCAATGCATTGAAATTGTCTATTCTCTTCGGTATCTCAGCGCAGTGTTTTCTTCACGCAATTCCCGGCTTAATGGTGAATGCATCTCCGACTATCCATGGAATAGCAGGCCTCACCGGTCTTAGTCTCGTGGCCGGTTCCGTCGGCATTTTTGAGTCCCTATCAGTCAAGTTAAACTGGCGAGCAGCACCGGAGTTCATTGCCTATTCGCTTGCTGTCGCATTGATTGCCACCCTTGCTGCTCTTGGAGCTGATTTCGTATGAATCTTCCCCTTGCCCAAATACCTTTACTGTTGATTGCACTGGTTGCGATCTTGATGGTAGGTTCAACACATTTGAGATTAAACATCTGGCTGTTTTCTGCACAAGCATTGTTGGTAACTATGGCAACAGCACTTAGTGCTGTTCAACACTCCGACAGTCATCTGTACATTATCGCAGCGCTACTCTTCGTTTTGAAAGTATTGGCTGTTCCGAAGTTCTTCATGTACATTATCGAAAAGGTGGAGGTTCAGCGCGACACCGGGACAGTAGTGAGGGCACCCGTTGCGATGCTCTTGTCAATTGCCTTCCTCTGGCTGAGCTATATTTTGGCCAGACAACTACCCGTTCCCTCTGGCGACACTATAGGGTGGCCAGGTGCAACGGCCGCAATCTCTCTGTTATGTACAGGGTTGCTATTGATGCTAACTCGCCGCATTGCCTTGAGCCAGATCATCGGCTTTTTGGTAATGGAAAACGGCATCTATATTTTCGGCCTCACTCAAACGAACGGCATGCCGATGTTTATAGAAATGGGTATTCTGTTAGATGTTCTGGCAGGCGTGATGTTGGCAGGGCTTATCGCTTTCCGCATCAAGAAGAATTTCGAACACATTGATGTGACGATGCTAACTGAGCTGAAGGAGAACCTTTAGGTATGGTCATATTATTAGAACTTATGGCTGTACCGACTATTCTTTTGTTGTGTGCGTGGTTGTGTAAACCGACAAGAATCCTGACAAAGCTCTCAGCACTACTGCTGTGGGTTCAGGTCGCTGTAGTGGCAATTGTGGTCCATCCGGCTCTGCTCACAAATGCGCTACCACTGGTGATTTTACCCGAGATTACCGTCGAACGTTTAGATGCCATGTTTGCCATACTAACGCAAGTTGTGGTGGCCAGCTCTCTCACTCATGCCCATGTATTCTTTGCACACGACGACGCACACGAGCCGGAGAATCACAACAAGCTACGGCTATTCTATACATGTGCAACGCTTTTCGCGATAGCGATGACATCAGTTTTCTTTTGCAAGAATCTTGGGCTTATCTGGATAAGTGTGGAAGCAACTACCCTATGCTCAGCGCCGCTCATATATTTTCATCGCAACAAACATGCACTGGAGGCTGCTTGGAAATATTTGATGATCTGCAGCGTCGGTATCGCATTTGCCCTGCTGGGTACAATGTTCATTTTTGCGTCCAGCCAATACGGTGCAGTGGCTGGCGGTTCGCTCAACCTGGATCAATTGACTCAAAGTGCCCCGCGTTTGCAGTATCCACTCCTCAGGCTCGGCTTTCTTTTCTGTCTTCTCGGTTATGGTACCAAAGCCGGGATATTTCCGCTGCACAGCTGGCTGCCAGACGCTCATTCTGAGGCACCGGCACCAGCTTCGGCAATGCTTTCCGGTGGCTTGTTAAATTGCGCTCTCTTTGCGATTTGGCGGGTATCCCGATTGGTAACGGACTCCGGGCACCAACAGCTGGTTCAGAACGCCGACCTGACAATGGGAGTCATTACTGTAGTTGCGGCAAGCCTGTTACTGGTTCGACAACACGGGATCAAACGACTGTTTGCATATTCCAGCATCGAGAATGTAGGACTTATGTTGGCGGCAATTGGAGTCGGTTCCGGATCTTTATTTTTATTTCTTGCAATCAATCACAGTGCCGCCAAGGTTGCACTCTTCCTCATCTCCGGCAATGTAATTCAAGCTGTCGGTACTAAGTCGCTTCATGATATTCATGGATTACTAACGGTGAGTCCTTCCTGGGCTCTGGTGTTGTTGCTTGGCGGTTTCGCTGTAACCGGTGCTCCACCATTTGGTGCATTTGCTGCAGAATGGCAGCTTCTGGCGAACATCTCGCAGCTGCATCTCTGGCCAGCGTTAGTGGCGTTATTGTTTGCGTTGGCTATAAGCTTTCTCGCGGTGTCGGTCCACGTCGGCAGGATTCTTTGCGGCACTCCTAAGCAGATGGTCACAGCATTCTCTCCTGTTTATTCATCGGCCATACCGGTCGGTCTGATCATCATTACACTCTTTGCTGGTTTGACGGCTGTGCACAAATTCCTGTGGTGACTCGATGAAATTGGAAGTATTGCCTTTGAAACTAGAGGAACGGACAACGGTTGTGAAAGAAGCCCTTGATGCGGGTGACCGTCTCGGGCTGATTACTTCCATAGACGGCGGACAACTCCTCACGCTTTTGCTTTCTCCCCAAATGCATACTGTTACTTGTTTCCAGACGCCGATCGAAGATCCCGTCTACCATTCGATAACTTCGCTGGTTCCGCAAGCACATTGGTTCGAACGCACTACCATGGATATGTTCGGGCTCCTCCCGCAAGGGCATCCGCGGCTGAAACGCACCCACCTGCATGAGCCTTATGCCTTTGAAGGAGCACCGCTATGCAACGATGTTCGTGATGTTGATGCACACGCATATCAGTTTTTTGATGTCGAAGGTGAGGGCATTTATGAAATCCCGGTAGGGCCAATACATGCGGGAATAATCGAACCAGGGCATTTCCGATTCAGCTGTTATGGCGAAATCATTCTCAATCTTGAGATTCGTCTTGGTTATATCCACCGCGGTGTTGAAAAACGGTTAACAGAAGTGCCTTGCCACCAGGCTCGTTTTGTCGCAGAAGCTGCCGCGAGCGACATGCCAGTTGCCAATGCTCTAGCACATGTTACGGCCATGGAGTCTCTACTAGACTTCGTTTTACCCGGCAGCTGCCAATTCTTGCGAACGGCTGCGCTCGAAATAGAACGAATTGCAATGCACCTTTCCGACCTGGGCGGACTTGCCGGAGATATCGGGTTTCTGGCCATATCATCATCAATGGCCAGGTTGAGAGGACTGGCTCTGCGAATGGGTGAACTCCTGACAGGCAACCGTTTGATGCGGGGATACATCTGCATTGGCGGTGTATCAATGCATTCCTCAAGTGAATCACGAAGGGAGTTAATAAAGGTTGCGGAGCAACTTAAGCAGCAGCTGGAACCAGTCATTGATCTCTATCTAGCTAATCAGGTGGCGATCGACCGCATGGAAGGCATCGGCAAAATCTCTTGTTCACTTGCGCGAGAATTCGGTTTGGTAGGTGTTGCCGCCCGGTCCAGCGGAATTTCGTATGATTGCCGTCGATACTGGTCTCATGCACTGTTTCCTGGTGAAGATTTTGAGATTTCTGTTGAACAAACCGGCGATGTATTCGCTCGTGCAAAAGTAAGAATCCGCGAGATCAAATCAAGTCTTCAATTGCTGATGAAGTTATTACAAGAACCACATGCTGGACCAGACTGGGTTCCGCTGCCCGAGGAACTTCCTCGCAATTCTTCGGCGGTGGGCATTGTTGAATCACACAGAGGAGAACTTATCCATTTGATCATCACCGATCACCAGGGGAAAATTCAGCGTTACTGCATCAAGGATCCTAGCGTAAACAACTGGACAGCGTTGGCAATTGCAGTACGAAATAATCTTGTGGCTGACTTTCCATTGTGTAACAAGAGTTTCAGTCTTTCATACAGCGGACATGATCTATGAGGGTGTTTTAAATGCTCCATCTACTTTCATACCTCTTGAGTAGGGGATTAGCCACCAACAAGCTGATTCCTGAAGTGCTGGCTGATGGTGTGACAGGCCTTCCAAAAGTGACCAGAAACAAGTGTGTGGAAGATTGCCTGGCATGCGTTCATGCTTGCCCTACTGATGCGATCACTCTGAAAACAGTTTCACCAATTGTCGACAGAGGCGCTTGCATTGGTTGCAATAAATGTGTCGCGCTTTGCCCTACCGGTACATTGGCAAACGATTCGGCCACTGCGACTTATGCCTACAACCGTGAAGATTTGTTGGTAGAGGCTGAGCAGATAAAATTGGGTAGTGGAACGCGTGGTGGCATTTTTGATGGCTCAATGGCAGTTCGTGTGGTGTCGACTGGCTGCTCTGCTTGCGATCTAGAAGTCGCTGCCGCCAACAATCCGATATTCGATATGGATCGATTCGGCATGCAAGTGGTTGCCTCGCCACGATTTGCTGATGCGTTGCTAATAACCGGACCTGTGCCAAGGGCAATGCACCAACCTCTTTTGAGTTGCTATGAGGCGATGGCTGATCCTCGAATAGTAGTTGCATGCGGAACTTGCGCAGTATCGGGGGGAGTGCATCGCAATGGCTACGCTGGGGCAAATGGCGTGTCGCCGATATTGCCGGTTGATGTTTTCATTCCGGGATGCCCGCCTCATCCCTGGCAAATTATTCTTGGCCTGTTAGCAGCTCGTCGGCTCACCGGACGCAGGAGGGTTACAGCAGGCGAGGGAAAGGCAAATCGTTCGAAAGCACTTACTGGAGGAGAGGGGATTTGAATGAAAGCCGTTAGGGTCCGCTGATTCCGCAAGCAGAGCCTCAATTGTTGATCGTTTCATGTATCGAATTTCGATTTGCACTGGCAGTCCCGGCAATGTATGCATATGTAATAAGACTACCCCGACTCTGGTTGGACTTACCTAAACACAGTCCCTCCAAATTCAAAAGACGGCATGAGCAGACGCGCTCAGCTGCTGGATCGGTGGAGTCGGCAGGGAATCATCAGGAGAGGGCAAGCTCGATGGGAGCACAGATTGAAACACATCACCGATGGTGTTGACGACCGCCGGAGTCACAATTTCTGTATTGCAAGATCGCGATGCAATGTTGCACGACTTGCGTGCCACCATCAGTCCTATGGATGAATCACTCCTGGAAATAATGAATGTTGTTAGAGCTCGCTGATGTGCTCTGCGATCTGTTGATTTGAGCACAGCTTTTGGCGGCGCTCATGGCAAAGCTGTTTTCTCGAACGAATTAGTAGAGACGCCAATGGCGATTTCACTCTGTGAACTGCTTTGCACCTGATTGAATTGTGGTGGCACGACCCATTCACCCTGCATATTAATGAAACCCCAGTAGTTATATCTGCGAGCAGCGGCGAGACTTCCGACGAAATCGAAACACTCATCGAATTGGGGCTCTATTAGCATCTCACCGCTGGAGCTCAGGAAACCTGTCTCCCCCGCTCTGGTCACCCGAGCCAGACCATTAGAAAACTGCTCCGCACCATCGAATCGAAGATCCGACAAAAAACATCCTCGTTTGTTGATTACTCCTACTTTTCCTTCCATCCACGCCAACGATACTCCGCCGTAAAATTGCATCATGCGTGAAAATTGCGGTGGAACGATTATTTCTCCAGTATTATCAATAGCTCCCCATTTTCCATCTACCTTCACCGTCGCGACATCGTCCGAAAAACTATTGACCTCTTCAAATGCGATCGTTTTCAGTGGATTACCGTCCCTGTCGATGTAACTCCACGTGCTACCAAGTTTTACTGCTGCGTATCCCTGGTTGAAGTTCTTCGCACCATCGAATTTGATTGGAATGACCACCTTGCCCGCGTTATCGATGTAGCCGAATCGGTCTACCAGACGAACCCATGCCCGTTCTTGCGAAAACGGTCCTGTGTCGTTGTACAGCGGTCGTACGACTTCCTCACCCGCTCGATCAATGAATCCCATAAGACCTGCCGTGTGTGAGCCGACACGGTATGGGGCAAGTCCCTCTCGAAAACTCCAGGCGCTTTCGTAGCGAGCTGGCACCACAATGCCGCCGGCAGTGTCGATGAAGCCCATCTTTTGGAGGCCTATTTCATGATCAAATGAAAAAGTCGCCAATCCTTCATGGAACCAGCCGGCGCTGGCAAACTGCGGTGTGATGCACCAGTGTCCGTCCTTATCGATGTACCCTTGACCAAAACCTTTCGTGTTCTTTGCACAAGCAAGCCCTTCGCTAAATCCGAAGCATGAGCCTATGTAGTCTGGTAAAGCCAGGACTGAACCTTCATCACTTATCAACCAGTACCTGGTTTGCTTAGTTTCGGCACCCCTGACAGACGACTTTAACTTTTCTGCTTGCTGGAAGTTCCCCTGACGCTCCAGAAACCCGCCGTAGTACTCGACATATCGAGTATCTCGCCAAGATATGGTTTCTCCGGAGGCTTCCGATTTCTCTGCCAAAGCGATCACCAACTGAAATTCTGATTCAGCCTGCTTCTCATCACCGAGTCGAGCATATGTTTTCGCCAGAAGAGCGCGAAGAGTTTTACTGTCAGAAAGGTGTTTCAATCCCTCAGATAAAACGGCGACAGAGTCATCGAGTTTGTCTGCTTTGATCAGGCTCGTTGCCCATAGGGTATACGCCGGTTCATATTGTGGATACTCTTTCAACACGACCTTGAGATCAGCAAAGAGATCGTCACTGGCTTGAATCGCTGCATAAGCAAGAGCTCGTCTCCAGATCAGTTCAGTATCTGCAGGCATCGACTTGAGTGCCATTGAGTATTTCTCAATATCGGCTGCGGCTTTCTCTTGACTTTCGTAGAACAATGCGCTGCTCGCCCACCAATCAGGTTGTTTAGTCTGTCGTCGCGCGGAGACAGACTCCCACTTCTGCGTTTTTGCCTCTTCTGCACTCAACTGCAAGTATTTTGCCTCATCTGCCGCCGCGCGTTCATCAATCCCCAACTTTCGGTAAAGCTCGGCTCGAAGCCTGTAGAAGATCGACCCGGCCCCGGTGTCGATGTATTCGGACAGATAATTGATCGCCTCTTCATTTTCCCCAAGCTTTTCATAGCAGTTTGACATTTTGTAGAGCCGACCAGCTCGCGATGTAGGATCAAGCGCATTGGCTGCGTTCATAGCTTCGATTGCTTTGTGAAATTGACCGAGCCGGGTATGGGCTTCCGCAAGGTCATCGTAGTCGTAGGTTCGAGGAGCACCTTTCCGAAGGTTCAGAACCTCTTCAAAATCGCGCAATGCTGCCTCCGATTGCTCGATGATGAGAAAGCATTTTCCGCGTTGAATGTAATGATCGATTACCGTACTATCCAGCTGAAGAAGAATAGTGCAGCGTTCAATCGTTCTGCTGGCCTCCTTCTTTTGTTTATGACTTTCGCCAATTCCCTCTGCTACGAATTGGACGATCCCTATGAAATTTTTAACTCCAGCAAGGACCTTTTCGAAAGTCATATTTTCATTCCTGTTTGTGCTGTTTGCGTCGGTTTGTCGGTGGAGTCACGATAACAATGAACCATGGCGAACTTGTGGCACAGATTCGGCGAATTCTCTTTCTGGTGGAGCAGCAAGGCAGGTGAATCGACCGCTGCGTTAAGAAAACAGGGAAAAACATTTCTTAGATCGAGCAGTTGAAAATTAGTGCTGTAATATGTCTTAAACTGAGATCGAACTCGGGAGAATTGCTCACCGTCAAGGCGTTCACCAAGTTTGGCCAGAGCCTCTTGTCCCAGAAAAACTCGGACCCATTCTCGTCCAAAGAAATCATCAACGATCTCTGGAAACTGCGGATATGTTTTGTCATTCGAAATTGAACGTGACTATGCGGATAAGTTTGAGAGGAATGCAACCGAGCAATTACAAACGAACGTTTTAGACAACCTTCGCTCGGTTTGGAATTCGATGCTTTCCTTTGCATTGTGTGAAAACTGGACTTTTGTAGACAGAATGACTAATGCTTGCAGGATTTGTAGTAGTTGGCCGCATCTTCTTGTCGTATTTTGATACCAGCTGTTTCAAGTACCTTCATGCCGAATTCTACTGAACTGGCGGCAGGTAAAGTGATGTCAAATCGTCCAAATGGTGTGCTTTGATAGAAATGGCTGAAGTAACGGTATCGGGTTAGATCAAGAAGAAACCGTGATCGGTATTGACCTGTTTGTTAAAAACGAACCTGAGGGATGGTCGCTATCTATCTGCGAAGTCCGCAGATAGTTCTCCTGGGGCGCACCCGCGGAGCCAATTCTGGTGAACTGGTAGAAATTGAGCACTGGGTAGTGGGAAGAAATGGATATGGTCACCAGTAAAGCCATAACCTAGATATGGTCTCAAGCATAAAATTGGAATTATTAGTTTGCAGCAGGGAATATCTGATCTTAGGCAGAAGCTGTTTGGCACCACATGCAATTACTCAGTAAATCGATACTTTTGGCTTTCATTCTTTTGTGGAGTTGTTCTGCAGTGTTGGCGCGCTCGATGAAGGAAGCACAAGAGGCATTGGAGAAAGGCGACTATAAACTGCATGTTCAATTGTTGGAAGAACTCGGGCTCCAGGGCAATGGAGACGCGCTAGATGCGCTCGGCAAGCTCTATGCCACTGGCAGAATTGTGGATTTGGATATAGAAAAGGCGCACGAGTTGTTTGAAAAAGGTTATGCCGCAGGATCGCTTTATGCTTTGTGTCACCTCGGGTTGTGCTACGAGTATGGTAAGGATGCAAAAAAGAATCCAGCCAAGGCAAAAGAGTTGTGGGAAACCGCTGACCGAAAGGGCTTCGATCCCCTTGAGGAAGCTCAAAGCCCGCCCACCTGAGTTGATCAAGCAGAAGAGATCACTGTCGGATCCGTTTGTCAGCACCTCGATTTGGGAATGCATATTATGGAATTGTCGGCCACAAAGGAAATACGAGTGAAGACAGCAAAAACAATTCTTGCAACAGGGATTCTACTGCTACTAACGCTTTGTTCGTCCTTCAGTTCTGTCATGGCTGATAAAACTTACGTGATAGAAAATACCGGCGAGTTTGCAACTATCGAAACCAACCGCACGCGTGGTGCCATGGGTTCTCTGTCAGACGATGCGCCTCTACAGGAACGAAAGATAGCCATTGAAATCGTAACTGACAAACCGGATACATTCGCACCACCAGCGTTCTTTGCGCTCTCTCATGCCTTGTTCGGGCTAGGGCACAATGACGAAGCCGTGTTCTGGTTCTATGCGGGACAATTGCGGGCTCGATACGATGCGAACAGATGTGCCGACGTCTCTGCCCGCTCCGCAGTAACGGCGTTAGCCCAACAGCACGGCGCTGAGATCAATCAATACGCCTTTACTAACTTGCCCAAGCTCCAAACCATTGTCGCTCAGGTTATAGAGTTTGATCGAAAGACTCCACACAACTATGACAATCGCTGGATCAACTTGCACGGACTCAATGCCACCATGGCTGGTATGGGGGATGAGAAAGCGGCGAAGGCTCCGCTGAGTTTGCCGAAGGAGCAGTGGGCGCAAATTGCCGAAAAGACACGAGTTGATTATGTGGCAGGTTTCGAAATAGCTCTTAAAGAACTAAAAGCGCGAGAAAATGCCCCTGTGAGGAAGTAATGTTTCCCAGACCAGATCCTTGGATTCTGACGCAACCAAGGCGAAGGTGATTGTTGCGACGCCTCCCGGGAACGTTTTTCGCAGGTAGTAGGAGAATGCGAAAAGCATTGTACGCCAGATAGTTTTAGCCTTTCATGCAGTAACCTTTACCTTGCAAAATTCTGTGCCTCGCAACAGAAATGGCAGGAGACCGATGAGCTGCTGGACAGAGTTCTTGCCGTGGAACCCGAAATTTGCAGTTCCCACTTCAGCCTGACGATTCTCCAGCTAAAGATCAAGGTCCACGAGAATCTCAACAACCCTTTAGTGGTCGAAAAGTACAGAAGCATGATCAAAGAGATCGCTGAGTACTCCGGGCCGGATCATTACGGGGAGGATGTTGTCGTCGAGTTGCCATTCTGCTAGGTCGGATCTCCTGACATCGCCGCTCTCATCTCAGCTGTCACGACAGGAACCCATTGCGCCTGGAAATCGAAGCTAATCAAACGAAACACAAAAGACGAAGCGCCCCGTTAGCGCCCCGTTGGAGAAATGTTGCATGGGCGCATCGTCTTGATAATAATTGAATGATTTCTAGCTGAATAGGTTGGCGTTGCGGCATGAAGCAACGAGCCAATTGATGCAACCAGGAGTAGCCAATCCGCCAGTGACACCGGCCGCGCCCCAGATGATTCTCTTTAATGCATCCTGCGTGCCGGCTGCCATGTTCATGAAGCCCCAGATCATCGTCGGTCCGCCCCAGGCGATACCGAGAATTTCCATGCCGTTGGCGATAATGTTGAGGAGAGCTTCCTTAGCGAGATTGTTTACTCGTACCGTGCTTGCCGTGTTAACACCAGTAATGAAGGTTGCGTTGTCGCCTTACGGTCCAATCGTACCGTTCGAGGCTCCTGGCCTAATTTCGAACTAATATACGTGAACACCGACTTCTTGTCGTACCGCTGAGCTTGACAATGGGAGCCTGAAACCATCCCTTGCAGAATCTCTATCGTCGAACATCTCTCATGCGGCGCGGATCACAGGATTATCCAACCAAATTGTCATCGATTTTCAGAATCAGGAAATTGAATCAGATTCACCGCTTCAGGGCAGATTGCAAGTACCAAACTGAGGTGACTGCTCCAGTAGCACCAGAGATTGGTTATGATAGCTGCAACACGTCACGACCATGATTGGAGAAATGGCCACTTACGGAGCAGCGTTCGAACCCTGTTCTGGCTATGAAGGAGCAAAATCGGGAGCTGAAGCGTGATTTGACGACAACTGCGACAGAATCAACGAGACCGACGGATGCCAAGCTTACTAATCCAGTTTAATTCAGACTTGATTGCCGTCGGGCAAAAAGAGTTCGAAAACGGTGCTGTCTTACTTCCATTAGTTTGGATGAACACGAATCAGGTAACGGGGCGTGTCAAGCGTACATCCGGTCTTTCTTATAACTGCGAACTACTTTTGAACGACAACAAAACAGTACTGGTCGGGGAGTTCTGTAACTGTGTTCCCTTCGCCACTCAATTTCGTCTTCCGTCAAATAGCACCTGCAAGCATGTCATAGCTCTGATTTTTGCATATGAGAAGAGCCCGCAAACCGTTTTGCCAGCGACAGCGCCACCCACCGCAGGACCTCCGCAAATGTCCGGTGGAGTTTGGCCACCAATGTCATCTATGGCTGCCTCAAAACGCAGCAATGTAAAGACCGGGAAGAAACTTTTATTCACAGGTTCGACTCCATCCGCCCCAAGCAGCAGCGACAATGTTCCGCAGGGTGCGGTAGCAGGAACCCACGCGAGAAAGGGCTCGTATGCCGTCAAAGACGCCATACGAGACGATCGCAAATTGGAATTGGATGATGGAACTAAAGCAGCTCTTGAAAATATCGCAATGCAATTCGCGGACAGAAGAGCACTTGGAGAATCGGATGACATGCCGGATTTGGCCTATCTCATATGCGATACCGCACCCGGTGCGTTACCAGAGCTGAAGATCGTCAACTTAAAGAACCAGAAGAAAAATAATCGAGAATATTTGGTTGGACCGAATTCTACCTTGTGGTCAAACGCCACTATACAACAGAGATACATTAATGCTGTTAGAAAAATGGTTCTACCCGCTGCAGGGCGTGATCTCGATTTCATAGAGTATTGGATATATAGCGGATTATGGAGATTCTTGCTCAAAAGCTGCCTGGCTACTGGCAAATGCTATTACAGATCTCTGGATACTCCGTTGATATACGGCACACCCGCGGAGGGGGTCAATTTTTGCTGGGCAGAAGAAAACAATCAGGTCAAACCTCGTTTTCTTACCAATACCGGCGCCCATCTCTTTGCCTGGAGTATTCCCTACTACCTGGACACAAAAGTCGGCTGCGCTGGAGAAGCATCCCCGCACGAATATACCAGATGGTTTCAGGCTATTTGGAAGAAAGTTGACGCGCCGCAAAATGTCTTGGATGTGGTCTGTTCTCTCGTTCAAGGTTTCTTACAAACTGCCCCTTTCGCTCCATTGAAGTTGAGCGGCGCTCCGGAGCTTTTGAGCGCATTAGAACACTTTCCATCACTGTCCAAGAGCTTGAACGAAAGCGAGAAGATTCTGAGAAAAGAGGGGATTACCGACTTATGTTACACCCTTAGTATTGGCGAGGAGCCCGACATTCCCGAATTAACCCCGTGGGTAAAAGGAATAGGGGAAGATGGGAAA
>JAKFUT010000043.1 GCA_021732565.1 Candidatus Obscuribacterales bacterium | reverse complement strand
TCGTCATCATCATCATCTTGATCTTCTTCGTCGTCTTCATCTTCATCTTCGTCTTCATCTTCGTCTTCGTCTTCGTCTTCGTCTTCGTCTTCGTCTTCGTCTTGAACCTTTGCCTTCTTGGCTGGAGCTGCCTTGGCTGGAGCTTTCGCGGGAGCCTTCGGCGTGGCGACCGCGTGCTGAGCATTTGCCATGGCAGGCTTTGGAGCTGCTGGTGCCTTTGCGGCGGGGGCTGCTGCGGGGGCTGCTGCGGGGGCTGCTGCCGGCGTTGCGCCAGCGCCGGTTTCGACATAACCTTTTTTCGTCTTCTCTTCCAGCAACTTATTGTATTCGTGCGACGCTTTCTCTTCGGTGCCAAAGTCTTTTGTTTTGTTCTGCCCTGCGGTGCCAAGTTTGCCCCACCATGTGGTTACAGAACTGCCGTCCTGCTCGATTTCCCAAAACTTGCTGGAGCTTCCTTCCTCAAACTCGAAACGACGCTTCATGCTAATTCCCCCTTTCAATCAACTAATTTTTCAGCCATTGGCGCGAAAAACCTACGTCTAATATTCCGCACTAATCGCAGACCAAACGTTAATTGCGCATGCATTTAGGTTTAAATAGCAATTGTAGGTGTCAATCTTCCCGATTACTGTGATTGTTCGGATGTGTTCCGGGTTGCTAATTGCTTCGTTTGGTATTGAAGATTGAAAGGCCAAGGGATTCGTTGCGTGACATCTCATAATTAAACGGTTAATCCCAGGCATTGGCTTACCTCCACTGCCTCCTTGCCGCGATCTACATTGAAGCAGCGCTGCCAGTAGCAGCTGGGTGTTGCTCCAATAAAAGGAACCGAGTTTTTTGCCAGCATGATGTCAGCGACATCTCAGGCTGTTGCAAGTCGGCATGGTCGATAACCGATCTCAGTCTTGTTCAAAAGGTGCAAAGATGTGCGCAATTTTGAGCGTGGTAACAAGCAGTCATGGTGCTTATAACGGAAACGTTCAAAATAACCAGTACAGGTCACGCACAGGCAGCTTGGTAAACTGAAACAACCCTCCGCATTCAAGACTCCGAAGTTCCTGGCAGATACAAAGTTCGTGCCGTTGTCACTGATGGATTTGAATGGCCTGTGATAACCGGATTGTGAGCGAACGTTCAGCCGGCCTTATCGAGGATGTAAGTTTGGCAAGTTTCTCTGCTGCCTGTTGCGTATTGATTATGCCAGTTTTGACAGAATGTTCTAGATGCAGCGCCTTGCGCATCTCTTGCTCGGACAGACATCCACAATCGACTAACATCGCAGGAAGGTCAACGCGATCAAGGAATTCCATGGTGACCAGCGCTGCCAAAAGCTGCCTCGCGCCAATTAACCGGCTCCGCATCAGAAGATCCTGAAGAACCGATCCGCACTGAATTCCTTCGAGATACTCGTGTCGGTAAGGTTGACGTAGCAAAAACTTGAGCACCGCCGCTGCCTTCGGCAAGCTCAATAATCCGTTTTCAATACGATACCAGGCCAGACATACTACCATTGCTTGCCAGTCATACATGTCGGTCGCTTGAATAAGCGCTTTTCCTGGATGGACACAATCAGGTATTGCGCAGATCGTCGCACAATTAGCGAGCTCGCTTTTATTGAGCAACTGTAGTAATGATGGTCTCTGTCTTTCAGTATTGGAACTGTTTCCTTCTTTCATGGCTGCTTCTCCGACTTTTTTCGCGCATGGTTATTTTGCGTTGGCACGTAGACTTTGACGAGAATTCGCGTGATACCACTGTCATGGAGTGCGTCTTCCGTCCCGGTAAAGTATTTGCGAACCGTCTGGCCGTATTGTCATCTGATAAGGCACAGGACTTCGACCGAACAATCCACCAAAGACTGACTCGTCCCTGTCACCACTTACACGCACGTTTCCATTTTGATCCCTGGAAATGCTGGCATTGGAGATGGTAAGACCTTCTCTTCCGAACTCGCGATCGCGTATGTATACCGAATTGCCATTGCGGACGATCGAGGTTCTGCCAATGTGCAATTGTCCACCTTCTGCAAGCTGAATAGGACCGGCTTGAGGTCGAGTGTCCGACAAGACCACATGCTCCCTGCTGCCAGCCTGTTGTTCGCGTTCCACGGCGTTCCCGCTTGCCTCTGCTCTTCCTTGCGGAATTCCAGACCGATCCGTCAAAGTAGCCGGTGCCTGCACTGGGTTTGGCGGGCGTTCAGCCGGCTTTTCCGCAGGGCTGCCGGTGCCGGATAACCTCTGAAGGAGATCGTCATTCGATGCAAGTCCCAGTGCACTAAACAGCCGATCCTGACTTTGAACGTTTTGCCGAATATCAGGAGGGGAGGCAGTCGCACTGATATCCTGGTAACATCTTTCCTCCGCACGACGGCTGGCCTCAAGTGCTGCGCAGTGGTCTCCCGTGCCCGGATTTTCGCTGTTATCTATCATTTGAACCTCCCCGAAAAAGTACTTTGATGATTTGCATGCTGAGCTTCATTCGAAGCATCGTATTACCGAGAAGCTACTGTTTGCTGCTGATTGGTGCAGAACTGTCTTCTCTCACAACCATAACGTGGAGATTGTGATAAGAGCGTTACGAGTACAGTACTAATTTCAATCAAAACAGCCGAGTTCAGTTGTATGGGAGACAAACCTCTCTATGTTCTTTCACCGACAGCGCGCATTTATGCCACACTAACCTGGCTAATCCACTTCCAAGACCAACTTCTGTGCTCCGGGTCTGTTGCACCCGGGGGGACGTTTTCCCTAAATGGAAAGATCGCACAGTGGGCTTGGTTCTATCATCTCGGAGCGGCACGAGTAGCCTCTCTTGTGAAAAATTTGTGGCAATGCGGTGCGAGCCGCCATCGTGTCGGTTGTGACACTGTTTTCTGGACGAAGTTTCTCTCTTTGAGGGAATTGAAAAGGTTCGAAGATTTCAGATGGATGAGGACGGAGGCTTTGCGGTCTCGCTTGTGGATAAGGGCGGGGACGAGAATCTGTACAGAGCCTCTCGGCCGCGTAGGAAAGCCTCACCTCCGACGCTGGCTGACAGTTGCCGTTCCATTTGAGTTACCCAGAGCAACTGGATCTCAAGGATAAGACCTTCGTCGGGATCTTCTGACCACTATGTTTCAATATAACATCGGGAATGCAAACAGGGATACTACTATCCTCCAGGTCGTGTCTTTCAAGTCTGCGGTGTCTTGAGGGCGAGACCCTGATAAGATAGAACAGTGGTGCCGTCGAGGTTCAGTGACTCATTTTCGCGAGGGAGGCAACGTTGGTGAAGGGGCAAATGCTGCAACTTTGGGTTCTGGTATTGCTGACGCTGCTCGGCTCGTCTCCGCCAGCGAATGCAGTAGATCCCACCGTTCCGAAAGACCGGCCCGTCACTGACAAATGGGCGTTGATCGTGGGGGTCAGTAAGTTCCAGCAACGGACACTGCCTCAGCTGCGGTATGCGGCTAAAGATGCAAGAGACTTTAGAGATTTCCTGGTGAACAAGGCGAACTTCGCTCCTGATCATGTGCGGCTGCTCCTTGATGAAAAGGCCACTCGGAAGCAAATTCTTTCCGGTTTCGACAAATTCCTGGGTCGAGTGGCCAGAAAAGATGACCTGGTGGTTGTGTACTTTTCTACTCATGGATCTCCGGAATCATCCGACGCCAGAGGAAAGAGCTACCTCATCAGTTACGATGCAGATAAAGAAGATCTATTTGCCAGTGCTATACCAATGTCTGACATAACAGATCTCGTGCGCGAACGAATTACCTCTGATCGAGTTTTGTTAGTGATGGATACGTGCTTTAGCGGAGCCAGTGTGAATGCAGGAGCTAAGAGTGTCGAGGAGGTTGGTAACATCGACGCTGCCAAAATAGCCCAGGGTTCAGGGCAATTAGTTATCTGCTCCAGTTCGCCAAAAGAAAGGTCTTGGGAATCCCGTCGCTACTCCAATGGAGTATTTACCAAGAAGTTGATTGATTCGCTTTGCGTAAAGGGACCTCAAACAAAGCTTGGTGCCGCATTTTGTACCATCAGCGAAGATGTAGAAAATGAAGTGCGCGAAGATCAAGGAATTCGTCAGCGTCCCGTACTGGCGACCGCCGGGTGGAAGGGCGAAGACCTCATGCTCGGTGCGCCCCCGGCTGCTCCTCGTCCGATTCCAGATGTAGTGAAAGAATTACTCGACCCGGACAGCACCGCTGTTGCTGAAACTGGTTACGATCGAAGTATTGTGCGTACCGTCGAGCCTTCTCTCCCTTCAGTCACGGCGCCGGCACAAACACCCCCGGCTCCAATTACCCCCAGCCCTACGTCCATCCCTCTTCCTGACCCTACTCTTCCGTCAGCTGGTGCTGCGAACGCCGCTAAGGCAACAGAGGCTTCTGCGAAAAATAGCAGTCAACCTTCTTCGGCAACGATCAAAAATGATTCGCGAACTTCGACGCCGGTGAAGGCTAAACCGCCAGGTATAAAGAACCGCTTCCCGAATGCGGCTGCCCCTGTGGGCGAAGCTACTGCTAAAGAAAAACGCCCGTCGAAGCCGCCACCGCCAGTGGCACCACTCTGGACCCGACAGGATGCTGGCAGATAGTATACTTGCGGGCGATCTCAACTGTTGTTCGGTGGGCTCACCATAGGGACGCACTCAGCAGTGCGGGGCGTTGTCCTGTCGCAGCAGGTGCCGAATCACCGCCACTGGTTGACCTATTAACATGTTATCTGGTCCGCTCGGGCGCGTTGATGCTTTGAAATGGAGAAGTGGTCCAGTTCAACATTTCTGACTTGGGCGCATCGTGATGTCACAACATTTTCACCAATGGACCAGCTGCCACCACAATTCTGAGGACCGAAGTACGTAAAGAGGTCCATTACCGAGGCTAGGCTTGTGGAAATGACATGTTTACAGACACTACATCAAATGGGGCGGACTACGCAAGAGATAGTCCCGTCGACACCGCCATTTCAAACAGAATGTTTGCAGCAACAAACACGATTGCGATCTCCCATCGTCGCAAGTAGAGAATTGCAACCCGCGCCGCGCCAGCAGAGTGGAGCACGTCTTTCATCCTGTGCTTTTCAACGATGTACCGGAGGAAGAGAGACCCCCGCCCTTTCAGAATACAGGTTCGCTATGATCCGTGCACATTCCGTATAAGACCACAAGAGCTGCCTGCGATGGCGCTGTGTACAGTTGCGCGAGGGACGACCGGGAAAAATCCCGGGGCACTAGCCGAAGATCTGATCAGCACGGTTTCACGAACAATCGGCGAACTTCCACTTGTATCTTTGAATCTACAACCAGAACAGGCTCACAACGAACACAAAGCTCCAAGCCGGGGTTGTAGCAAGAGGCTGGCTTCGGGCATTAACGATTGGACAACAGTCGGTGGTAGCATCGGGCAAGAGGAAGGGCAATGGCACTAGATAATTTTGATTCATCGGAAGATTTTGCATTAGAGCATGAACATGAGACGTGGAACATTGATCCGTATCTCTTGTTGCCGGCAGAAATGAACTCACGAAAGGTGAACGAGAAAGATCTCGATGAGCCGACCCTGGTTATTGAGTTGGAACCAACGCCAGCGGCTTTGCTCTTGCCAGATTGCCATATTGCAAAGCCCGAATGGTCTATGGAATCGGGTTCTCTGTTTTCGCAGTGTGAGAGCGAGGATTTGTTCGAGGATGATTCTGTCCGGTGGGACGATGATCCATTGGATGTATCAATTGCCCTTCAACGGCAGAAGCCCGGATTCGCTCGTCAGGGGCTCATTCACTTTCTTGTTGGTGTTGCATCCATAGGGCTTCCATTAATTTTGTATGCTCGGGTGGCCGCCTTTCACCTGCCCGGGAGGATGGAAGTACTCTTGTCTGAAGTGCCCGTGATAGGAGTTTTGGAGTTAGTGGTGGGACTCTGGACCATCATTGGTGGAATCCGTTTTGTGGAATCGGCGCAGAAACTTGTGTTAAAGACTCGCGGGGTTCCGGCTCGTGTGAAGTTGTCTAAGAAAAGAAGAACGTTGTGTGGAGTTGAGGACTTTGTTGCTCAAATAACCTACGCTGATGGACGGTCCGAAGAAATAAACGTTTGCGGCGCGGGTAACTCGGACTTTGACGCCCTCACTCACGAGTCTGACAACACCACCGTGTTTGGCGAGCAATTTAATTCCCATGATGCACCTAGAGTGTTGAATACGAGGTTTGGAACGCTACTGAGTCTGGCGAATGAAGCGGCTATTTTGCGCGCAATTACCAAGAGAGACGACGGCGTGAAAACAACTTCCGTTGCCGACTGGTGCAGGAAGCTTACCGAACAAAACGTTAAACAGCTTTTCCGGTATACCGCCCTTACGATGGCGATATCCCTTGTGTATGCTCAGATAACCCCTTGGATGTTACCATTCTGGTGGGGACTCTCTGGTAGCGGCATATTTGTTTTTGTAATGCGACTGTGGCGCTTGTGTTCGATCGGTCGACAGTTGAAGGAAGTAGTCGAGTGTTCCGTTGTAATCACACAGCCAAACAAACTGACCAATAGCCTGAAGGCGCGAATTCTTGCAGTCGGTACAGCGGAACACAGGGTCTACGACCTGTGCGGAGCAGTTCCAAGGGGAGTTCAAGGTCAGGCGATGGAAGCGACCATGGCTAAGGATGCTGGCGGGAACTTGATGTTTTTGAAAGGTGCTAATTTCTGTGTATTGGCAAAGAGCAAAAAATTTGCTTACATCAATTGCATACCCGCCATTGTTTACTTCGCAATGATGCCGATGCTATTTTGCACAGATGCACACCTGAGCAAAGATGCTCCCTTGCAGTGCAAGTCAGCACAGGAATATTATGATAAGGCTGTGGAATTTCAAACCTTCGGTTGGACGGAAAAAGCAAGGGCTGCTCTCAACAAGGCCATCGACATAAATCCGAATGGAGCGATAGGTAAGAAAGCAACTGAATACTTGCATGCGAAGATTCCTGCGAATGTAGTGCCTGAAGTCGCCGAGCGGCTGAATAATCGAGGCGACAATCTAATGAATGGAGACAATCCGTCGGCTATCAAAATATTTCAGGAGTGTATCGAGAAGTATCCGCAATTTGAATGGCCATACAGCAATCTTGCCCAAATTTTCATTTCCGAAGGAAGAGCACCTGAAGCATTGCAGCTTCTCCAAAAAGCGCTCGAAATCAATCCTCGCTATACCAATGGCTTGCGCAATATGGTTGATGCGGAACTCACGCTCGGCAATAGAGAAGGTGCAAAGCGGTATCTCGACATGGCTATCGCGTCGGAACCTGACGCTTGGCATCTCAGGCTCCAGCGATTTGCTCTGGATTGTTCTATCTGAGTGATTGCCGTTCAATTGTTGGTGGCGCTTACTTCCTTGAGGAACGCTTCCACTTTGGTGGTCCAGGCTTTATTGCCGTTTGCCTTATATAGTGCGAGAGCTTTTTGATAGGGTTCTTTTGCGTCATGATAGCGCTTGAAGCAGTAGTAGCAACTTCCTATTCCGTACCAGGCGTCAGCATCTTTCGGATTGAGCGCTGCCGCCTTTTTGTAGTCGGCCAGTGCCTCGTGGTATTTCAGAACGGAGTAATAGGTGCCGCCACGCAGATAATAAGTGTTGGCTAGCGGCTTACACTCAATCGATTGGTTGAAATAATCAATTGCTTGCTGATACTGAGTCAACCCTCCATAACATTTGCCAAGATCCGAATATAAGACAGGATCGTTTGCGTCTAATGAGATTGCTTTCTTGTAATCAGCTATGGCCTTCAGATACTGTTCCAAACTCAAGTATGCCCACCCTCGGCCCTTATAGAAAGCCTTATTGTCCGACTCTAGCGAAAGAGCTTTCGTATAGTCATCCAATGCCTCGCCATACCACTTGAGCCCCATGTATGAATCGGCTCTGCCACCATAGGCTTCGGCTTTCGCAGGATCTTCTTTCAACGCCAGATCAAATCTTGAGATGGCGCTCTTATATTGTTTTCGTTGGAGGAATTTTTGTCCTTCGTCGCAAAGGGTTGGTGCCATCTGCGGATTTCCCTTGACCGTCGAAGTTGCGCCAGTTGCTGTGGTTGTTTCTGCGGGAGCAGAGCCGCTCTTGCCGCTTGATGCCTCGGGCCCGACACCTGCGTTCTTAACGGGAGTACTGATTCCCGAGCCAGCAATGGTGCCACTACCTTCGGTACCGTCTTTCTTGACGGTTACTGTCAAATCATTCACCGAGGCCGAACTGGTATCCGGGTTCGAAGTCACGGCTGGTCCACTAGGAATCTCCGTAGCTCTTGGTGGTTTGTACATATAGAATGCGGCGCCACCAGCGCCAGCTGCAAGCACCAGGAAGACTACTACAAAAATAAGCGGACTTGTTGATTTCGGCTTGACCGGTTCCTCCAGTCCCATGCTTCGGAGCCTTGAAGGAATCCGGCGATTGTCGCTGGAGATGCTCGGATCCGAAACGGGGGCATCTTTGTCCAACGAGGGGGCTATCCATACACCTGATTCCACGCCTCGCTGTTCAGCCATTCGGTCATTGGAATCAAGAATCGCCGGGTGCGAGGGGCTTCTCCCAATCGGAGCTTCCTCTGGATCGTCCAGGTCCAACACATCTTTGTGCCTGCGCGGCCGATTCCCTGCGAGTCTGCCATTATCACTGGAAGATAAAGCATCTTCCGGCTTGTGAGAGTCTCTTCCCGGGACGTAGCCAACTTCAGGTTGCCTCCCTGATCGTGACAATGACTCCGGCGGTGACCCGAATGTTATGGAGGGTTTCTCTTGCGGACCGGAATGCGGGTTTAGTTTGTCCTGCCCCTGCGCAGACATGGTGTCGGACCTCTGCCGATTATCTGCAGGTGGTGCGCCTGTGTGTATGGGGCGATTGCCGTCAGGCACCGCTGGTGGTGCCGCTGGCGTGGGAAGTGACTCGGGAGAAGCTGACGGTATGGTAGAGCTGAACGACGGAATTGTCGAAGCGAACGGCGGCGAGGGGCCCGATGCTGAAGGTCCTGACGCAAATCCTGACGTTCTAAGTGCGGGGTTGCCAGACTGCTGTGTTTGCGGCGCAGGACCGGTGACCGGCACCGGATTCGAAACACGAACGGGCACAATCTTTTCTGGCTCGAGAGGCGGAACTTGTTGAATGTGAAGAGCGAGCAAGCGTTCGATTTGCCTGCCTAAAATTTTCAGTTCTTCCGAGCCGTGCCCTTTCATGCGAAATAGCACCTCAGATTCCGTCGGACTCAAAAAATCCGCTTTGCGAAAAATTAGCGCGCTTTCTTCGTATCCGACAAACTTGAGGAAACGCTGGTCTACGCTAATTGCCACAAGACTGGTATAAATTACCCAATCGGCAAAATTATCGAGGTACTCCCCGAAGTGAGATAGATTGCGACCGGGGTGCTGGTAATCGGGTGAACCCAACTCCTCTGCCGGTCGGCCGTCAAGTGACGGACAGAACACGCCATCATAGTCAACGAGTGTAATTTCATTCTCCGTAATTAAGACATTCGCGGGTTGCAAATTGCCATGCGCGATCTGTTTCTTGCGCCATGCCCTGGACATTGCCACCCACTTTTCGGCAAGCAAACGCAATCTTGCACTTTCCTGACAATTATCGCGGACAAATTCGGTGAGAGTATTTCCTTCAATCCAGTCCATTTTTAAAATCGGGTACCAGTTGCCTTTCACCCGAATTCCTTTTTGAATGTACTCGAAATTCGTTGTATTTGGAACTGGACAATGGGGCTGTACATGAATTCCGAGCAGTTCGTCACTTATCTGGGTGAATCGAGCCTGGCGGTCAGTGGTTTGAGTTAAGAAACAACGAACGGCAATCTTGCGTGAAGGGCACTTGAGAAGAAATACAGCGGCACTGCCGCCGGATAATACTCGTGGCACTCCGGTTCCATCCAGCACCGGGTTGGCAGTTTGAAGTTCTACGTCTTCGAAACTACCGTACGGATTTTGAACTGCCTGCTGGTATTCCGCCTTCTTGGGCCACACTGAATCTGCTTTTCCTCTTCTCTATAACACCAAGTTTCTTCCCTCGGCGCATTCCCCTGAAACGCCCGAACCCTTTCCCGATCAAAAACGAGTCAAAAACGCTGGCTCAGCACACGTTCAACATCCGCACGCATTTGGTCTGCACTCTGATACCGAAGAGTACGATCTTTCTGCAATGCTTTTTGAAGAATCAGGTCAATCGGAGAATCTCGCGGAATATCGGCGCGTCTGGTCCAGACCGGCTCAGGGCTTTCCATCACCTTCTTAACCAGCAAGGCATGGGGCGTTTTTGATTCGAAAGGCAGGCGTCCCGTAAGTATTTCATAGAAGATTACTCCCAGTGCGTACAGATCTACCCTTGAGTCGATTACTACGTCGTCCAACTGTTCGGGGGCAATGTATCCGAGAGTGCCAACAACGGTTCCATCTTGAGTCAATCGTTCAACCGAGCCCGACAGAAAGGAAATGCCAAAGTCAACAATTTTTACCACCATATCTTTGCGATCATTTTGATTTTGAATAATGATATTCCCGGGCTTGAGATCGCGATGAATAATGCCTGCATTGTGAGCGGCCTGAAGACCTTTGCAGATCTGCACCATTATCTCGAGCGCCACTTTAATAGGAGCAGCACCATGTTTCTCAATGATCTGACGAATTGTTTCTCCGCCAGAATACTCCATCACCACAAATGGTGCCTTGCCGGCAACGCCAACTTCAAACACATTGATAATGTTGGGATGGTTCAGCCTCGCCATCGACTGACATTCTTGCAGGAAGCGCGCCGATGCGGCCTGATTATCCACAAGATGCCCGGCAAGAATCTTAATTACCACCGACCGATTCATCACATTGTGAGTACCGCGCCAAACTACTGCTGTTTCGCCCTGACCGATTTGCTCTTCCAAAATATACTTCCCTTCCAGCACCGTACCGGCACCGTTCATCGTCGCTGAAGGAGCAGTCATTGTTGCAACGGGGACGGGAGCGATAACGGCAACGGGAGGAGATGCGGGTTGAGGACCTCGTTCAGTTGTTCGCCGAAGCAGTGATCTTACTCTGGCTCTCAACTCTTTGAGAGCGAATGGCTTTGTCAGGTAGTCGTCGGCACCGGCATCGAGCGCAGCCTCCTTTTCCTCAAATGAGTTTCGACCGGAAAGCATGACAACAGGTGTTAATCCACCGCGGCCGCGATACTCCGACAAAATCTCGTAACCGCTTGCGCCTGGCAGATCCCAGTCTAGAATTATCAAATCATAAGTGTTGGCGAGAATTCGTTGTCGTGCTGCCGGTCCGGTGGCCGCATGCTCGACATTGTATTCCAGAGCCGCCAGGCTATCAGTTATAATCATAGCCAGGTCCAAGTCGTCTTCGACTAGTAATATCTTCGCCATTACTCCAGCGCCCCGAGAGCCTACGAACCGGCAACTGCACACATGTTAGCAGATTTGCGCCACGTCGCTGAAGACTGGTTGTAGCAGAGGGATCATCCAAACGCTGGAGACCACCATCAAGCGCCGTGCCCCCCGTTAAGACCCAATCAAGGAGGAACCTGTGGCTGGCACCTACTTAGAATCGCGCTAAGCGGCCGCGGAACATCTAGAGCGGAATGAGCCTGAAGAGGCTTTTCGCGTCTTGCGATGCACTCTGGAGTATCCTGGACAGCTTGGCGAGGATATGGAGCGTTGGCGCGAGGCATTGTCCATCTTCGGCCGAATTTGTGCCTCGCTTGCCGAGGAGGGGCTCGGTGAGTCGGTTGCTCAAGCGGCTGACGATCCGAACGACTGTCAAGCTCTCTATGAATCGGGCTATCAACTGATCGAGCGAAACCTTGGCGGGATTGCGGGCACCGTGCTGGCTCGGGCGAACCGGTTGGTCCCTGACCAGGAGTACATCAGTTTCTTGAGCAACGCCTCTGCTTCAGGCTTCTGATTGGTGAGTAGATAAATGTCAACCTGCTTTCGCAGCATATCCTGTGCGTGGACTGAATGGCCATTCTTTAGATAGAAATCGAACGCTACCTGGTAGTACTCCACAGCCTTCTTCCATCGTTGATGTACCCGCTCGAATTCTCCACGCAAAGAATACACGGAAGATATTTCCTCATCAGGTTTAGTTGATGATGGTACGTGCGACAAATATTCAAATACCCGCGAAACAAGTGTCTTTGACTCGTCGCAATGACCTAGATCCATCTCAACTTCGGCTAGCAGAGAAACATTTCTGTAAAACAGCGACAGAATTGCCACCGAACAATTTTGTGTTTAATTGAATTGCTTTTCGAATGTTCTCGGCAGCCTTGTTAAATTGATTTGCTTGGCTTGGGTTGGCAACATGATATTTGCTGGCTTAAGATCCCGATGGATTATTCCTGATTGGTAAGCGCACTGAACAGCTTCACAAATCTGAATGAATATGGGAAGAGCTGCGTCAGCAGACAATCTTCCGTGAGCTTTTATTTCGTGTGAGAGCGAATTGCCGGGGCGTATTCCATTACCAGAAATGCCTGACCGTCGGGTGTTGCACCGAAATCAGAGATGGAAAGAATATTCGGGTGATTGAGCTTGCCGGCTTGCTGCGCCTCTTGCTCGAATCTAAGCAGACCTGCATGCTCTGAATGATTTCGAAAATGCAATACCTTCATGGCTTGCGGTTTCCTGAGAGTCAGGTGTTGAACCAGGTAAACCGTGCTCATACCGCCTCGACCGAGCACTGATTCGATCCTGAAACTGTCTATGATCTGACCCGCATTCAAGTCTCCCGGATACTGTGGAAGTTGACCGGGGGAAAGTTTAGGAGACTCGGCGCATTCCACTGAACTTACCGCGGTCATCGGTGAGTTCGAAATGTCAACAATTGGCGGCTCTGAAGTCTTAGCGCTGCAGTCGGGTTCAGCGAAGGTCCGTGCTCGTTTTGCTTTAATTCCGACTCAGCCACCAGTAGTCTCTCTAACTAAACATCTTTGTTCACTATAGCATCGGATGAGGTGTATGGATAAGATTCTAGACTCCCGCGCCAGTACTGAGCAAATTCTACACAGGAACAAGTGCGCGTAAGAACCAACGCTGAGTTGCACAATCCAACTCTTCTTGTGTTGCGTTGGCCTGTTGCGCTATTTCTGTGGCTCAGCGGTGGGGCTATCCGGTTGGCTCCGGAACGGCAGTGATCATCATTGTATTGGCCTTCGGATTGGTCATGTGGAGCTTCATCGACATGGACTACTCATATTCTGCATAGCCGCCCCGAAACAAACCGCCGAGGCTGGCCAGCCTCCGGTCCGCAATCAGGCCGGTAGGATAACGAAAGTAGCATCAGGCAGCCGGTCAGTCGGCTATGCAATGCAACTTTTAACAACTTAGATAGGTGATGTGCGGGCATAATGGAGGAGCATCTTGATGAATGATGAGCCTACCGGATTCATACCGGGCATAAACCCCTAACAGCGTAATGCGTGCCGCTGCGGTCGAGAATACCTGATCACCATGTCATACAGTTTGGCCCCGGGTACAATCATAGACGACAAATATCAGATCATCGAAGCTATCGGTGAAGGCGGGGCCGGTTCCGTGTTTAAGGCGCTGGAGGTGGGTCTCGATAGAGTCGTGGCGCTCAAGCTCTTGCATCACACACACGTTGGAGACAGGGAGAGCCAAGAGCGGTTTAAACGTGAAGGAAAAATTCTCTCAGCTCTGGACCATCCGAATATTTTGTTGTTCTACAAATTCGGAATGTGGAACAACGAGTTTCCATATATTTCGATGGAATATTTGCAAGGTGAATCGCTACACGAAGTGCTCAGGCGAGATCAACGAATTTCAGGGGTCCGCTGCATTATAATCGCAGAGCAAATTTGTGATGCCATGCAATATGCACACGATCGCAACGTTGTGCATAGAGACCTCAAGCCGACTAACATAGTTCTGTTGGAAAAGCCGCGGGCGGACTTCGTAAAAATTGTGGATTTCGGATTGGCCAGAGTCTTAGCGGGCGAAGACCGTTCTACTCAACATCTTACCAAAACGGGAAGCCTTGTCGGCAGCATTTATTATATGAGCCCTGAACAGTGCATGGGAAAAGTCGCCGATGCGCGATCTGATATTTATTCAGCAGGTTGTATTTTGTATGAAGCCCTCACGGGGCAACCGCCATTGGTGGCAGACAATCCGATCGGATTGATGCATCTCCATGTAAATGTTGCTCCGCTCCCCCTTCAGGATTTGGTGCCTCGAGATATCGATATTCCAGAAGGGTTAGCTTCGATAGTAATGCGCGCACTGGCCAAAGATCCATCGCATCGATACCAATCAATGGACGAAATGCGCAAGGATCTCCTCCTCGTTTCTAGCGGACGTGGTGCGGACGTTATCGCTTGTGCGCAGGCGGAAAGGCGGGCAAAAAGTGGTCTGACGATTCTGGTGGTTACGGCGGTTGCCGGTTTCGCGGCGTTGATTACTTTGTATTGCCGGTTCAGCTCTCTTGCGGTCACCAACCAACCTTCGTTCGAGATTAGCTCTGAACCTCATGTTTTGAGAAATTTTCCAATTGCGTATTGTACGGAGCGACTGGCACGACCGTCCAAGAACGTCACGTTTTTAAATGGGTGGTTAAAGAAGTATGGTCAGACCGATCTGCGGGGGGCAGGTCTGGCTCATTTTTGGCTGTACATCGAACTTACGGGAAATGCCCACAATGTATTTCTTCCTCGCCAGGGATTCAGGACCGAGTATTACTTCCATTTCTTTTATCGACCTCAAAATTTAAGTGCAGAAGCGCAAGAGCATCTTCTGCTTGCGCAAAAGTCATTCGCTGCGCTTTTGAAGCATCCTCAGAAGCTACCGAGTGCAGCGCTTTCAGACATTGTCTATTGCGATCTGATCCTATCGTGTCAGAGTTCAAGTCCACAACAGAGATTGCAACTTTTGCAAACTGCTTTGCAGAAATTTGGCGATGTTATGGAGAGCACTTTGACGGAGGAAGTGCAAAAGAGCATGGCAGAAATCTTGGAAGATACAGGCGACTACGCTTTGGCAGAAACGATCCGACGAAAGATGATCGCTCCAGACAATTTGCAAGGTATGTTGAGGCTTTCTCGCTGTCTGTTTCGAGAAGGGAAAATCCAAGAAGCTAGAGTTCAACTAGACATAGCCATTGAAACTCTGAGTCAGGGGGGGATTTGGTCGGTGAACCTGCCGGGGTCACCGGGGCTCTTTCATTTGGTTTCCGAACAGTTGATTGATCAGGGCTACTCGGGCAGAGCGCTTGAAATTATTGGACGGTGCCATCTTCCCGAAGATGAGTTGCAACAGAAAGGAAAGTTGGCGGCATCGGGCACCGATGTTGTGTGTTGTGAAATCGAACGGCACGTAATGTTGCAATCATCAGCTCTTTATAAGCTTCATCGGTATTCCGACGCTCACGATTTGCTGAAACGTGCTTTGGAACTTCATCCTGACTTGAAATGGTCTATTCTGGGGACCATGATAAAAAATGGTGCTGCAGGACACATTCCGATTGACAGTTTTATTGAAGCGCAAACACGGGGCGGTGGCAGAAGTGCAATTGCAGGGCTAGCTTGGTCGTGCTCCCTCACCAACCCGGTCCTATCGACAAAACTTATCCGTGAAATCGAAGGGTATGCATTATCCGGAGACAACTCGCTGCTTGAAGGACAAGCTGCTACGATAGGGAGTACGCTTAATAATCTGAAGTTGTACGATGAGGCTGCGGGGTTCTTGCAGAAGGCAATAATTCCCATAAGGCAGCACGGCGGGATGCCAGAATTCTTCGTTGCCGCGAATCTTCAGCTTGGCAATGCCTTGTCACACACTGGCAAACGGGAGCTTGCGGCCAGAACGCTCGATGAAACATTGAGCGTAGCGCGCACCACGATTGTTGACAATAGAGATGCCTGGCTGTTTACTCTGCTGGGTGCCAAAGCCGCCCAGGCGGAAATCTTGAATGACCCGATAAATGCGAGAAAGATTTATGAGCAGGCTTTGGCGATTGCTCGAAATTCTTGCGAAATTCCTGCCCCGGCAAGAGTTTTTCTTCTTCTTCGTTACGCCGACGTTTGCAAAGCTCAGGGAGATAAGGACAAAGCAAGAGCGCTGTTGGACGAGGCCGAGAGGAGATTGCCAAGCAGGTGTCGCGAAGCTAACGTTCCGTCGCTGGTGAATTAACCAGCATGGCGCCTTCCTTTGATGGGCACTGGCGTTGGACAGAGAGGGGACTTTCGGGCAATAGCGGGACGTTCGTCCACTCGTGGCCGCAAAATGCCCGCGGTCCCAGCCAGGGTAAGCTCCGCTGACGGGCGCTGCCCCGGGACTAAAATCGGGAGTCTCGTTGTTTTGTATGCGCGTGGTTGTATTGGTATTAAGCCGGGGAGCCATCGGCCGTGGGTGCATTGGCAGCGGCAGCACAAAGTCAATATGCTCAGACACGAAGTGCAACAGTTGAAAGACGAGGTGCAACGGCATCGGAACCGGCGGGTCAGGATTGCCATGGGTTGCATTGGGGTGACGGTTCGATGCATTGCAACGAAAATGTGATAACAGAATAACGTGGTTGCAAACAGCGGGAGGATTACCCGGGCAAGGACTTTGGTGGGATTTTGCGCACTACTGGCTAATCAGCTCAGCCTAATTCCTAATACTTTGGCAGTAACACTCTCGACGAGGGGAAAGATCCCTGTCGACAAGGGGACCGAAATGCAAGGAATAGTGCCGTGACAGATTCTCGTGGTGGCGTTGAGAAGTTGCGTGTCGATGCGGATACCGGAAGGCACGACCTGATTCGTGGTATTCAACGACGCTGCGATGAATTGAAATCGGGTTTTCACAGTGGCATCACCGGCGAATTTGGAAAGCCTCTTCTTATCGATAGTTCGCTGTCCGATAAGAAAACGCCGGGGGCAGACGTTTTTTATAGACATTCTAGTTTCTCTCGGACGAATGGGCGAACTCAGTTGGTAGATCTTAAATACCTGGTTGAACCCGCTCTGTTAGCTACAGGGACGAGCCGGTCATCATTTGTATCGGTGACGATCGAAATGTCGCATGATGACCAAGATCGCGTCACTCAAATGAAGCTTGCCGATGGTACCCGCTCGGAATACCAATATGATACGCAAGGGCAATTGGTTTGTTTCAAGCTGGGTCAGGTTACTTTCACTCGTGACGCAGGACAGAGGAGCTGGAGTAGCTTCGATCCAAATACAAAGAGGCGCAGTCTCATTGAAGCAGATGTAACCATCAGCCAAGAGGGCATTCTTGCGATTGCCAAGATTGATTCGACCATTACGATCTATCCTCATGGACAGACGATCATTCACTTTCGCGATGGCAGCCGACGCGATCGGTATCCTGAGGGGGTAAGCGTATATACCAACCCGCAAGGAAAAGTAATTGAAACGATTCACCCCAACGGAGATCGGTTCAGTTTGCTGGAAACGGGCAAGGAATCGTTTGTTGAGCGACAGGAGCTGCGCTACGAAGGCTCTCCTGTCTATATAACAAGAGAAAAATATCCGGGAAAATTAGAACGAGATGGCAGCGTAATTGTTGATGATACGTCAGGCAAGCGAAAGCTAATGCCTGATGGAAGCACGCAAGTAATGATTTCCAGGAGTGATGCAGGCATCGCAACGGTTCAATATGAGGGTGGGCTCAGCCTGATATTGATAGGCGTACGCCCACTGCAAATAAAACGCCCTCATCCACTAAGCCCGGACATTACGGTTCAGGCTCACGATATCCGGAACATCAAAGTAGACGCAGACTACACTATTCACTTTGAAGATCAATCGGGGAAGCATTCGCTCAAGCCGTTGTATCGTACTTTGCCAGAGAAAAAGACATACTGATCGTCTTACATCGATTTGCTGGTGAGTCTTTTGAATGCGCGATTGTTTAGATGAACGGCGAGAGCACCTCCTAGACCCGCGGAAGCAGCACATCCCACAGTGACCATTGCAATGCAACCAGCCTTCACCCAGAGCGGTAGACTTGCCCCGATAATTGAGCCATATCCCATCGCCATCATCCAGTCGCTCAAAGCGGGATTTGCCACTGAATGAAGAAGAGCGATAATCGCACTGAATGCGGTGTAGGAGACCCCTGCAATCAGGAGCGGAGTCTGCACCAGCAAACCGAACTGCGCGCCGGCCTTTGGGTCGCGGCAGGAGGAACGGCGGATCATTATTAGAGGCGATAGCATTGACACCCCGGCCAGTGCAATCAAGCTGACAATGGCTGTGTTGATGGTTACTTCTGTCGAGAGGTAGAATGTATTGACCCATTGCCAGGAGCCTGCGGCAATAAGCACGCTGAGGACTGAGGCTGTCCACGCAGAATTGAACATCGTGGCGGGAACGCCTTTGGAAACCGCATTCCCAAACCAGCGTAAGACGAAAAACATCACCACTGGTGGAAGAAAAGCAATATTCGTCATTGAGAGTATTGAGGCTAGCAGCAGCGGAACGATGATTTGTCGAGCACGACTTTGCACGGGGGCGTCCCGATCTACCCATCCACGCCAAAATCCTAAAGAGCACCAAACGACCATGGCGTAGGTGTAGAGCCCGCTCGGCCCGGTATTCACAAGGTAGTCGTAGGGGGCTAATCCGGCAAACTGTAAAGTGAATGCCTCTCCGAATAGTCGCATGAATTCAAAAACACTAATATTCGAAACGAGGAATAGAATCGGCAGAATGAATGCCATTTTTTGACGGAGTGTGCTCATAACCCCGGTGTTTGTCAGCGATGATTTTGAAGAACTGAGGGTAGATTGCGCACGGTTTGCCGACTGAGCAGTTGCCACCATTCCGTCGGAATTGGCGCCGCTTGTGATTCTGGGTTGCTTAACCGTGGTTTTGTGAAACATGAATCATCCTCACTCAGCCCACTAAGGGACAAAAACATTAAATGTTAAGACCCTAATGCAATTCATTAATTCTTCAATTCTTCTCTGCATCTGATTCCGCTACCGATCAATTGTAAGCGTGACCTACGGCTCCTCCGTCGGCTCGTCCGCGCCAGACGCCCCGGCGACGCTCAGACTCTCTTCGTGAGCCCGCTCCTCCGTCGCCTCGTCCGTGCTAGCCGTGCGTTTCGCGCCAGACGCTTCAATTGGAGCTGGTCGATGCAGCCTCCTCTGCCCACAATAGTTCCCACCAGGTTCTTACTCCATCAGCTCGGGTTCGCCGGCGCGACCACATTATTCATTGAAGCACGGTTCATTACCGCTTCGCCAATGTCACTGAGTATAAGCACCACTTGAAGCGCTGCCGTTTGCCGTCATGCAGCGTAGGAGTGTACTCGGCGAGCGTGAAATTCATAGCCGCCTTGTGCAGCAGTAGCTGGATCTTACCCCCCATCTCCCGGGAGGGGAAGTGGGAGACGTTTGGCGCCGCTCTCCCTTCCAAGACGGAAATTCTCTGCCAGAAAGTAGCCAGATTTTACCAATTAGTAACCAGTCAAAGTTATTCTCACTGTATCCGAACCCCGCAGAAATATACTCAGGTGAATGCGGTGACAGTGCTGCGGTTGTCGGCCTCACTCCTGATTTTTCTCAATCCCAATTTTGGTGCAGATTCAGTTTCTGTGCGTGCTTCGCGGTTCAACTACTCCGCCGAGGTGGAACTACCTCTTCAAGGTTGCCGCTGGACATACGAGTTGCGTCGCGGTGGTTCGGGGTATAAAAACGTTAGTCTCTTTTTGCTTATCAGACTTAATAGTCGCAGCATCAGGTTTTAGGAGGAATTATGGTTGAGAGAGACCCGTTTGAATCCCTGAATCCCTCCCTGGACGAAGGGAAAGAAACCGACGAGAAACCCTCGGAAGATTCTCTCAGCCTCCTCATGGAGCGTAGCTCGGCTAAGCTGCGGACATCGGACCGAACAAGCGCCATCGGAGCGGATTTCTCGTCCAATGACGAGTTGCTGGCCATGCTCAATGACTTCGGACCGCGACCGCGAGCCCGGGTAGAAGCCGTGCCGGCAGTCGCGAAACCACGGGACGCGGCACCAGATAAACCACCAGAAAAAGACCTGGCGACCGTGCGCACCGAACAGGTACTCTCCCAATTTTTCAAAGCTGGTGAAAAGCAGGGAGCTTTCAATGGCAAGGTGGAAGAGTTAAAGGACACACTGGCAGATGCAAGGAAGACGCTTTCGCCGGAACAGTTTAGAGCCTTTGCAAAAAATGTGGCAGATGCTTCGGGTGGGCTGGTAAAAATCCGCGAGAAGGACGGCGTCATAGATGAAATAGCGATAGGCAGCGGGAGCGACAAGCGAGCAGTTTTTCGCGAGGCATGGGAGAAAGACAAGGCTCAACGATTTAATGACAAAGTCGGCGACGAATTTTTCAATGCCGGTCCGCGCGGAACCAATTGGAACGGCAACGTAGAAGGACTGCAAGATGCGATCTCCCAAGCTCGCAAGAGTCTTTCCCCTCAGGATTTCAAAGCGTTTGTCGGTAAAATTGAACAGGGCACCGGTGGGAGCTTCAAACACACGGAGAAGCCGGATGGCACCATAGACAGTGTCACCTTTGGCGATCGGCAAACTGTGTTTAGAGAGTCGTGGGAAAAAGATCGTTCGCAGCGTTGGAACGATACTGTGGGTGACAAGTTCTTTAATGGCGGACCTGGAAAGAATCAGTGGAATGGAGATGTTGAGGGACTTAAAGACACAATGCTCAAGGCCAGAGAAAGTATGCCTCCCGCGGAGTTCAAGGCCTTTGTTGGAAAAATTGAACAGGGCACGGGCGGCTTCTTTAAGCACACGGAAAAACCGGATGGCACCGTTGACAGTATCACCGTTGGTGATAAGACGGCATTTCGGGAATCATGGAGCAAAGATCGTGGACAACGATGGAACGACTCCGTCGGCGATAAGTTTTTCAATGGTGGAGCTCAAAAGAATCAGTGGAATGGTGATATGAAGGGGCTGCAGGAAACCATCAACCAGGCTCGAGCGCAGCTGACTCCAGAAGAATTCAAGTCTTTCACCACTAAGATCCAGGAAGGCACAGGAGGGTTCTTCAAGCATACGGAAACTAAGGACGGCAAGGTAAAAGAAGTAACTGTCGGCAACAATGCAAGAATAGCTGAGAACGGACAGCTTGAATATGTTAACGCTAAGGGAGAAGTTGAGCGAGTTCGCCAGACCGATGGCAAGGAATTTGCATACCATACTGGGCCCGATGGAAAACGTGTGGCAGTTGAAGACACCAGAATAACGAAGTATGGTGAAGACTATAATGTTCCGGAATACAGGCAGGCGCAGCTGAAAAAATTGACCAGCGAACTGGCCACAGCTCACTCGTCACCAGCAAGAAACAATGATTCGCATGTGGCAAAAGACCCGGCAGATCCGAATTGGCAGGGTGTCCGAAAGATGACGTTCTCCGATTATGCAGACTTTCTCGATGATCTTGCAAATCGCAAGGACCTGACAGAGAAAGAAAAGGCTTTTGTACTTGGCGAATTAGTTTCCGATCTGGGACAGTCTCAGGCATACCGAGAAACAAAAGAGGAAAGTTCGATCAAGAAGTGGGGCCGCGGCACGGGTGATGTTGAAAAACCTGGCAAGTTCGTCATCTCCACAGAAGACGCCAACCCCACTACTCTGCGAGAAGGCAACCCGGGATGGTCAAGGCACCATATTGTCGATCCGAATAGAGATGGTTATCACGGCGAGGAAGTCGGGTGGGCCGCTACCAAAGAGCAGATGTATGAAGCTGTGCGTAAACATGAGGTGGAGCACAAATCTCGCGGTAATCTCTTGCGGGTAGGTTCGACAGCCGCAGAAGCAGCCTTCGATCTTGCCACAGCCGGGCCAGTTTCCTGGATAATGGGGCGAAACCCGATTGATAGCACCGCAAAAGCACTTGAGACTGCAGCTGAGGGCGGGTTGGATAAAGGCAGCGTCGCAGCGTCGCTTCATACGGGCGAGTATATCTGGGCTTACCGCCATGAGCCCGAGCAGATGAAAGCGCTGGCAAGAGAATTCAGAGCGCGTATGGTGAAAAAGTAACCGCCCCCATGGTGCGAAGAGTTACAACATTTTTTCGTCAGGTAGAGACGGGCTGAAGTAGTGAGATTTGGTAATGTCAGTCTCGGAAGCTCGTGCATGGTTCTAAGAGCAGATTCTTGAGCGTTGCGAAGCAGTTGCACACCACCGTATTTTCGATTATGGAACTTGCTGCGATCATCACATTCCGGTTCAACCTGTGCTGCTTGATACGGTGAAAGACGACGAGTTATCAGCATTTTTTGAACCTTTCTTCAAAGAGTTAGTTGGCATTATGCCGGTACAACGCGGTCACGAACAATTCACGAACATTACGGCGTATTGTCTAAATACAAACAAGGGTCCCTGAATATTGTCGGGGGCATTTTGGCAGTGATGCGACACATGAATTTAAGAGGAGCACGGTTAAATGGATATTCCGGAAAAGCAGGAAGAAAATGAGGAAAAGCAGGAACCGAACTGGGAGGCCGTTTCGGCCTCAGCGCAGTTAGTCCGGGAAGTTGTAAAAAACGCAGCCGCAGGTATTAATGTGGCTAAGGATTTACCCACTGTATTGCTGGAACCGGAATCGAAAGCAGCTGTAGAGAATCTTGCAAAGAAAGCGAACCAACAAGCAAGGAACGTCGCCGAAGAAGTCCGGAAAGATCCTGCAGGTGCGATATTGGCACCTGCTGAAACGGTGTTGGCTGCAACAACAAACACCGGGGAAGCTGCTCGAGATGCTGCGAAAAAGGTGGTTGATGATGCGGTGAAATTGAAAGATCCCAGCAAGACGGTGGTCGATGGTGCGAAGGATGTCGGTCAGGGCATAAAGAAGGATCTTCAAGAAACAGCGCAAGCCGTGAAGGAAGTCGCAACGGTGGCGTCGGACGTAGCAGACAAGACTCTTAGCGTCGCGAGCCCCGCTTACGCTGGTGCTAAATGGCTTTACAAAAAGCTCGTCAAGTAATAACCGCATTCAATTTTTCCTGACAAGAAGCAAAGACACCAGAATTCCGACAGATTCTGGTGTCTTTGCTTCGGACTAAGCGCCCATTCGGAAAATGCGCCTTTATTGAAACCGGGTAAAGCTTTTGATAGACGTGATGATTCGCGATTGACGATGTAGACTATACTGCGTCAAGTCGAGCTTACCAACGCTTCTACTACACTAAGCGCCAGCGGGTGAATTTCTTTTGCTAGTTGTGCTTCCGTTGGATCGTTTCGAGTGAGCTCTTCCAACCGAATTACAGTTACAGGCACTTCTGAAAGGGCTTTGTAAAAATCGTCTTCCGCGTGCTTCGTTTTGCGGACATTCAATAGCACTAGATACTGTGCTGCCTGAATCAGTTCTGCGGCAACCTGGAAATTGCATTCCTCGACTTTTTTCGATCGCTCTATGGTTGCTCGTTGTGATTCGGATTCTATGTACAGCCAGGTCATCGTCAGAGCGAAGACCATTACAAAGACTGACGGCACCAGAACCAGAATCAGGACTTTGTGCATTACCGTTAGCTTTGACATATCAATCATTAGTGAGTTGGTGGACCCATTGAAATTGCTACGATGACAAGGTATGAGGGATTGAAGTGGGTTCAGCGTAAACACTATTACGATGCAAGCCTCAATCCGCAGGAGTTCACGCTGAAAATCTCCTCTGTTCAGTTTCCCTTCGGGGATCTTCGCGCAGTCAGGCGATATTTTTCTACAATCCACAGGAAGTAAATTGATTCTTGGACAAGGTTCTAATGTGAAGGCAGCGAATGGAAAAGTTTTACTCTCTACCGGACAAAAGGCACCAGCTGTTTCTGGACCAAGGATTATAGCAAGATAGGACTCGCTGGAAATGCAGCTATCAACAATAACGTATTCTTCTACGGGAAATTAGCATTCGGTGCGCCTCCACCTCTTTTTGAAACTTCTGGTGGTTCCAAAATCATAGTTCGTGGCGGACAAAACGAAATTTTGTTTTCTGGAACCAACAAAGTGGAAGCGCCTATGGGGGCAAGTCTCAATGAGTCCGAAAGCGAAAGCCTCAAACCAGTTCGTTTCGCTGAGAATATAAGGGTGCGGTTGCGATCAGGCGTGGGCTGGTGCCGAAGGTACTGTTATGGGCTGAATATAGTTTCCTCTCCTTTTCGAATCGGAAGATATCTGCAGATATCTCTATAGATCGGGGGACACAGGCATTATGAAATTAGTGCAGGGAGTGTGCAAAACCATCGCTTGCTTAACTGTGGTCACTCGGTAGTTATTGCCGCGGTAATTGATAAGATAGAAAAAGGTACCTTCTTTTCTGAATTGGGGCTTCTGTGCGTTGCGCCTTATTCGTGTTGATCTGTACAGTGTTAATAGTAATGCTCGTGTGGCCGCGGCCCCAAACCGCCAAGCGCGCATCTGTGGAACGGGTAAGTTGTCGTATCGTTCTGGTTGCCGCCGAAGCGGCAACAGATTTGGGCGGCGGTTACCCAAGATCGCAGTGCGAATTAGCTCCATACCTTCCGGGCGGGGGAAGACAGTTTAGGGGTGTCCAAGGCCGGTTAGAGGGCTGTAATTTGATAGTCCTACCTGAGACAGAGTTTCGATCTATCATCAAACTAGAGGAGGGTGAACGAAAAGTAGTGGAGGCGCGATGGAACGCTTCGCCTGGTCGCCCCTGGGTTGTGTATGCGGCGGTTGATGACGAAAGGAATTGTGAAGTCCTTACAGGGTTAGATGATGCTGAACTGCAATTCAAGGGACTGTTGCCACTCGGTCATAGGGTCCACAGATAAAGCCTTGAAGAACCTCGTTCTAGTCTTTTCGGTATTGGTTAAGTCAAGAAAAAACTGTTCCTTGTGATTATCATCAACGAGAAAAAACACCGAGGCAGATCACGCGAATCAGTATGTTACTGAGATTGATAAAGACCGTGTCCGGTGGCAGGTCTATTGGTTTCTGGTCGCTCGAAGCTCGAAGCCATCAATCTGACGCCATTTTGCAGCGGGTTGATGCTTGCACTCATTCTTCTGTGCTCAAAGCCGGGATTCAACCAGGCTTCATTAAGCTGGCTAGCAAATTTCATCTCGGTTACCAAATCTTGTGGACTCCAGTAGCCACGAAGGCATTCCCACGATGATGTTCGGAGCAAGCCAGCCTTGAATGGCTGCTCAAATTTTAATTCGCCCAGCTTGATGAAGCAGGGAAATGAAATGAAGACATAGGACCCGTTAACGTGTCCCGATCGGGGGGAACCGATAGAAATGTCGTGGTATGGAATCTAGGATCGGCCGTATTAATCACGCTTCTCAATGCGTATGTCTGTACGATCGCGGACACATTAAACATCGCGTTCTGAGGCAGTCCCGAATACAGAAAAGGCTTGGCGTTAGCGATAGCATTTCAGTGAATTTCGCCATGGAAGAGCGTTTTGTGATGCACGAACGCCAAACCGGTTGCAGGTTCGAGCATCCGAGGGTCTATGTGTCTCTACTACCTTTTTCAAACCCAACAGGTAACTATTATCAGGCGTCCGGGTATGTTGTCTTTAGTCAGCTAGAACCGCAGGCAGATTTGCAGACAGATTGCTATAAAAAATCTCTTTGACCAAGGAGTTAATTCCGTCAAAGTGTTTGACAATAGAGAACTTGTTTCGCTTGGTGTGGGTCAAGAACTATCCATCTTTAACCGCAGCGGCGTGCATGATACGGAACTCATTGGTCGCAGAAAAGGTACAAGTTGGGCGATTGGCTCCCAGACCTACCGACACAGCGATATATCTCTTCCGTCACTCCTTCACAATAATTCTTTGGTCCGCATGTTGCGTACTAGCAATCTCAAAGACGACGTTGATCTTTCTCGAAAACTTATGAAGATGGCAGCGAGTCTAGGCATCATTAACTCATCCAGGGGGGCTTTTGATCAGTGAACGTACTTCGGGAACTATCACCGGACTTTGTAGAGTTTATGCTGGGAACATACCAAGTCGTGAATCGATATTGTGAGACGGTACTCCGTCCGGCAATTTTGACGAACTATACCTTGCCAAAAGAATTCCTAAGCGAAACTAGAATACCAAATCGAGGTATCATTCAACTTACAAATACAGAAACAAAACCAATCGCCAAATTGATTACAACTTCTGGTTTTCCGCTGATAGACGAATCAGTGATAAGTGCTGTTACCAGAGGCTACAGACTATCCCCTCACATCTCGACGTGAGGATGTCCAAGAATATTGTCTATATGGTTTCGTTTCACGACGATGATATCCGTATCACGAATACTTGGGATGGCGATTTGCAACGGTTCCTACGCATTCACTTGCTGCCTCCATTTCAAGAATCATTGCTAAAACACGCTGGAATAGGACAAGTTAGAAAAACGAAGAAGCGTCAAGCTCTGGTGGCAGCAATCTCGCTGCACAGGGTGGACAGAATAATGTATCTTTCGTTGTTAGAAGACTACGGAAAAGACGAGATCAATTCAATCTATCTTAGTCTTTTGAAGAATGTGGTGCAAAACATTCACTTCCAAGATGACTTGCCGCTGCAACTCGACGCGATCATACACACCGAATTTCCACAGTGCGACCCTCAACTTAGCCAAAGATTGCCGTCCGTGTCGGTGGAAGACGAAGCGATCTCCACAATCGTCGACTCGCCGAATTTTCCAAAAGGTCCCCGTGCCAGATTGAATGAACAAGTGGCTCTTGAGCAGATTCGCCAATACGAGGAACAAACAGGGGAGCGAAATGCAAAGCTGCTTTACATTGCCCAGTTGCGATTCCAAATACTGGACCATGCCAGTGCCATCAGTGCTTGTAGAGAAGCGTTAGCTATAGAGCCACAAAACGAGAATACGCTCAGGATGACGCTCATTATCCTACAAGACAAATTAAAGCGTTTGCCCCCATCGCAGCGCAATTCCGTGATTGGCGACATTGAAAACATCTGCAAGCAGCTACAAAAAGCACCTACACTCCAAACCGCTGATTTACCAGTTATACATATGGCATTAGCCTTGGCGGAGGCAGGAGAATACGAAAGATCGAGGGAATTCTTCTCACGAATCCAACATTGGAAACCCCACCATTTTGCTTACGCCGCATGTCTGGAGCATAGTCAGAGCTATGAGTATGCTCTAAAAGAGTATCGACTTTGTCTGGCGCATTTGCCAGACGAGTCGGAGCGGAATCGCTATCGTGATAAGATACTGCGCCTATTAATGCGGTTGGGGCGCCACCAAGAAGCGGCAAAGGAGGAGCGAGCGCTGTACAAGGCTAAATAGCGACTATTCTGCAGTCAGCTACTGGCTACTGAGCGCAGGAGATGATTCATGAGCAAGACGAGGAAAAATCGCCGTTTTGGTGGCATCTTTTGTTTTCTTTCTTCGTTTTGTCCGGCCGCGCCTGGTACGTTTTCTATATCGATCATTACTTGCCGTCCAAAGCCAATGTATTCAGTATTCAACATTCTAAGGACGAGAAAATATTTCGCGATGTTCTAAAAACGGCAGCCTGCTTGCTCACGGTTACTTCCAGCAGGGGGCATACATTCTGAAGTATCGCTGCCGTACATCTTGATTAACGACGAGCTGCTAAAACTATTCGCAAACATTAACCATGCTGGGTTCGAACGACTGCTACGAATGGCGGCATGCCTTGGAACTATTCATGGTCCGTATCGCTAATGCTTATTCACCTTCGACCTGATTATTATGACAAAAGAATCATAGAGTTCTGGCACTCCAGCTATGAGTTTGCGCTAGATAAATACGCGCGTCAAGAACTGTCGTGGAGGATAGATGAGAAGCTGATGGTCCCACACGACATTAATTTAACCCTCAAACCTAATAATGTTGCGGGCATCAGGATGACATTAGATAGATTTGGGAAACTGCAGTATTGGCGGCTTACGACCAGTTCGGGGCGTCTAGAATTTGATGAGCTAGCTGAAATGGCACTCCTTAACGCCAGCCCGCAATTTCGTTCACTGCCCACTGGTTCTGCCCATGATACTGATTTTGAGGTATTGTTCGATCTTTCTGGTCCACAAGTAAGTCCTTCTCTGATCGATCAGGAAAACCAACTTGCCGATGAGTTACGCTCTGTGTTGCCTTCATTTGGTGTTCCCAAGGTTGCTTACAGATTGTTTTTGCGTCGAAGTGAGGCTGTGCTAGAACCGATTCCGTCTCTGGAGCCCCACAAACCAAACCTGACCGAGGCTATTGTCCAGATCGCAAAACGCTTGCCATACGGTCCAGCCTTGCCTGAAGAATTGCGCTTTTTCGTGAATTACGAAAAAGGGGGTGGCGGGGAGGTGG
>JAKFUT010000028.1 GCA_021732565.1 Candidatus Obscuribacterales bacterium | reverse complement strand
TGGAGGTCTGCTGCATGTTGGATGCACTACATTAGCGCTCACAAGTATTTGTTCCTCTGGTTCCAGGATCTTCATCTCGCTCCGCGCCTCTTCGCCCGCTACGCGACTTCGGCAAGTTTGGCTTAGACCAGTTCTTCGTGTTGGTGAATTTTATTTGTTTCGGTAGGAAGTTGATAGAGAAGGAGCTGAGCTAACCGTTGGATCGATCCAGAAGCTGGACCAGGCACTAGTACCAAGAGAATATATACCCCTGATGCGTCCATCTTCGCGCATCCTGGCAAGTGGTTCACGTCTCCGCCAACCGGTGAACCGATATCGGTTGGGCTCTGGCAACCGGTGAACCGATATCGGTATGGGCTCTGGCAACCGGTGAACCGATATCGGTTGGGCTCTGGCAACCGGTGAACCGATATCGGTATGGGCTCTGGCAACCGGTGAACCGATATCGGTATGGGCTCTGGCAACCGGTGAACCGATATCGGTTGGGCTCTGGCAACCGGTGAACCGATATCGGTATGGGCTCTGCCAACCGGTGGAACCGATATCAAAGCGACTCCCCCTTCTCAGGCAGAATAAACGTTGAGCTCGAGGGATCTGCAAGGAACGGCGTTAGACCAAGCCCCCAATCGGTGTGAGGGCGGCCTGACGATTAAGAAGGTCAGGACTGCGGGTGAGGCGATCAAATTCTCTTACAGCGCTAAAAGCGGTAGCATAATAACTATGAACGGCTCCGGAACATTACTGGTCGATGGATGCCCAACCGTGTGCGTTTCCTGCGGTGTGAGTTTGTGCTTGCGCAAGCAGGTTGTAAATCTGGCCCTCGGCTACGTCGATGAAATGAAGTGCCTGAATTGTCTGGGCAGGGATATGGACACTTCTCCTCCAGAGCTTTTGCAACGGATGATTTCATATGTGAAAACGCGTGACTGCTTCAGTCGAGAATGGCGCCGGTATGTTGATGGAAGTTTTTGTCCAGACCCGACCGGTTGTCATTATAATGTTTGTTTCGAGTTAGCATCCGGTGATGGAGAGTTGTAAGCATCAGGCGGACCTACAATTCCAGCATGTACTGATGAATCACTCCATATGTCCGATCGAATCCAGGGAAGGCATCGATGATAGTGCCAGAATAGGTAGACCGCCTGCGGTTTTGGAAAGTCCCCGGGTTGGTCGGGGACCCGATGGCGAAATTCAAGACTTCCCAAGCAACGCCCCGAGACTCCTCTTGAGGCGATAACGGGTTTGAATTGCCTATAGTGAATGAGTGGAGTTTTACCAGGAGTGCGGAAGAAGTGAGTATGGAATGCAAAAATCATTTTCTTGATCTTCGTGGCATAGCTTGTCCTATGAATTTCGTAAAGACAAAATTATTTATTGATAAGGTGTCCCGTGGCGAGATCATTCAGGTGCTCCTGGACGGAGGCGAGCCAGTGGAGAGCGTTTCGCAGAGCATGACCGCGGAAGGGCATGAAATCATATCCGTCGATTCTGAACCGGAAGGCTATTTCAAGGTCATCATTCGAAAAGTCTAAATGCACTTCTGTTGACAAAAATCCCACTTTACCCGACCATAGCAAGGTTTTCAGTATGAAAACCATTATCCTGCCACAGCTTTCAGGAAAAGGAGTTTTACGCGTCGCCCACAATATTCAGGTTTGATGCAAGAAACGATGAGCTGCAGGGAGCGCCATGAATAATTATGCGAACTAAGGAAACACTGATTGTACTGGGGATGCTTCTAATAGGAAGCCCAATTGTCTTCGCCCAGTCGCCTGCCGCTCCTCGAAGCGGCCAGCCTCAGTCTCTAGAGACCATGACGGCTGAATTAAGACTTGTTCGTGACCAGATCCGTCAGCATCCCGACGATCCCCAGCTACTGTTCAGGGCCGGCGAGCTTCTTCATAGTCTGGGGCGTAATGCCGAGGCGGCGAGGGTCTTTTCTTCTGCCACCAAATCGTCGCCTGATATGTACATTGCCTATCACCAAATTTCGGTGCTGACCAGCGACCCGGATGTATTAGATGATGCAATTCAGCGATCAACCGCTCGCTTGAAGGAAAAACCCGATGAGCTGATGCTGCGCGTTGCCCTGTCTGAGCTACTGGAGAGGAAGGGCAATTACCAGCTGGCCGCACGTACACTGATCGATATTACCTATGCAAACAAAGTGCCTGAAAAGTACAAAGCCCGAGTATCAGGCCGCATTCATCATTTGCTGGCTCTGGCGAAAAACAGTCAGCAGGCAGATGTTGCTGAAACTGGTGGACCCGAAGAGCAATTAGATGTGGTACCGTCGCCGCTACCAGCGCAACCTAGCAAGCGAAGCCTTGCGTCCGCTAAAATAAAAGATTCGAAAGAAGTAAAAGGCGTGGGCAAGGTGCCCCTGCTCCCTTAATCATGAAGTAATTACTGATGAACTTGAGAAACATGGCGTATGTGCAACGTCATTTGACAAATTTATGCGTTTTAGCATTGAGCATCGCTTTCACCGCATGCTCCTCGAAAGTGGCTACGCAGGGAGAACGGATGGCTACACTCTCAAAAAAAAATGAGGCTACTGCGACTGCGACGCAGGGATCAGCCATTCCGGGGGAGCGCTATGAAGCTTCCGTTGAGGAAGAGTTAATCGAGAGCGAAATGAAGGCCTGGCGCATTGCCGTTGCGCACAAAGATCAAGGTGAAATGTCTACTGCTGAATGGAAAAAAGTCAGACAGCATGATGAAGAAGAGTCGATGAAGCAGTTGGAGGAACTATCTTCCAGGCATCCACGTACCAGTTTCATCAAAACTATGATGGGGCAGGTCAAGCACCACTTTGGCAAAGAAGCGGAGTCGGCGAAGTACTTTGAGGAAGCTCTGGCGCACAATCGTCATGAACCATTGCTGACATTCAAGTTGGCGGAAGCGCGACGCTTGAGTGGTGAAACAAAAAAAGCGATCGAATTCTATCGCGAGACATTGGAGCTACAGTCCGATTTTCCTGAGGCTCGGCTGGGGCTGGCCCGCTGCCTTCTGGAAGATAGCAGCACCTCTGCTGAGGGGCGGGAAATAATTTCTGATGTCCTCAAAAAAGATCCGGACAATAAAGTAGCGCTTGAGCTTGAATCAAAGTCGAACGATCCGTCTTCCCATAGCAAATCTAACAAGTGACGCTACCATTCAGGGATTTTGCTCCGGTGGAAGTCCCAGAAATCTTCTGGTGGCAGCCATGTGTAGCCGTTTCCTTTGCTCAGGTGTCAACACCTCCGCCAGTGATACCATTCCATCAAGGAATATATCCTCCATCTCAGATTTCTTGGCTTTTAGCTGTTGACGAAGCCCTGCAATCTTCTCTTTATCTATGGTTGGCTGAGCCAATTCTTTGCCAATGAGCCGCATGATCTCGCCCATGGTGCCTTTAAATTGACCAAGCTTACCCTGCTGAACCATTTTGAGATCGCCGAGTTGTTCTACCTGTTCATCACTAAGATCAAGCTCGCGCAGCATATGCTCGTCAAAGGCACCACCAAAAAATCGATTTCTCATAAACGGACCGAAGCCGAATGGTCCCCCGGGACCACAATGTCCTTGACCCGGTCCGTGACCGTGATCAGGTCCGTGTCGATGACCAGGCCCCTGGCCCGGACCTGGTCCCGGCCCGTGCCCCTTGTCACAAGGTCCAACCATAAACACCTCCATGACCACCTTCTTAGCAGCCTCGTTGTATATCCTGCGGATTTCAGCGTAACACGATACCGAGTGTAAATGACACATGGAAGTCCGGATTCTGTGCTGCAAACCTGTATCGGCGCCAATACATGGCACTGGCGGCGGTTGTCAATTACGTCGAGCTTGTCAACGAGGAGCATCAACGGGAGTCAAGTGTTGAGGGACACCTTTCTTCCGAGGTATATAGGTTCTCTGAACGATGCTGTTTCGCGGATGAGGCAATGGGGGAGCCGGAAGGAGAGCCTGCTGGCATAATCGGCAGTTCACACACGGAGGATGGATGGCGCCCACTGAAGATCTTGACCACGTGAGCGTTCTGGCCTGGCAAAGTGGCGACCTGGGCCGGTATCTCTATGACCCGTGTATGAGCCTGGAGCTGCCTTCCCTGGGCATTAAGCGAGGCACTATAGATCGCGAAGACTGGATCGGTCATCTTCGGCGTGGGCTGCTGTCGTGCAATCAGCAACTTTTTGAGGAGTTTGCTTTCAAGACTCCACTTAGATGCATGGTGCTGGCACAATCACTGGAGCAGTTTTTCGCTGAGAAATCGGAAGATGATCTGTTGGCGCTCATCTCAGAGCGGCGGTTGGAGTCCTTGCGAGACTTGCTGGTATATGTGCGCCGTCATATCATCAAGCGGGCACAGGATCAGATCGTTGCTTCGTCGCTGGGCGACTCCAGCAATAAGATTCCCCGGCAATCGTTGCGACTATTGCTCCATCTGGTTCCGGAAGATGTCATCACCGAGAACTTTTCCGGGGTCACCTCGCTTGATCTGTCTCACGAAATGTTCTGCAACAAGGTATTGCCGAAATTGTCGGCATTTCCCAATCTGAGTGAACTCAAGCTCACTTCCTCCGATGTTCAAGAGCAAGACCTGGTCGCGCTCACCGCATTACCGGCGCTGAGCGTACTGGATCTGTCTGCCACAAGAATAGGAAATTTCGGACTGGAATTTCTGGTTGACTGTCGCACTTTGAAGATCTTGAGATTGAGCAATTGTTTAATGGACGACGGAGCCCTGCATTTCTTAAGTCAGATGAAGGATCGCCTTGAATGTGTAACAATGTCTCGCCAGAGTGTGAGTGAAGGCACTGTACATGACCTTGAGCGGATACTTGCGAAGATAGTGTGGCTGGGCAAGCCAGATGCTTCTTTGCAACTCGATTGATTCGTATATCTATCTAAAGCCATCCTTCGGACGATTCTGCACTTGTGAGGGCATGTCGTAGAATATCAATCATCCGATCTTGCCGTTGCGATTTTCGAAGGGGCAGGTGCCGACCTGCAGCGGCGGCTCAAAGCGGATAGCGGCCTCGTGGCGGTCTTCACCGGCTCGAGCGGGCGGAACAATGTGGCTCTCTGTTGAACCGATAGGCAGCAAAGAGCAATTTGGAGGAGATCGTCATGACGAGCGAGACGGTAGAACGACAGGTCGAAAACACTGCAGTTGAAGAAATTCCCATTGAAGGATTCGACTTCATCGAATTCTATGTAGGCAATGCATTGCAGGCCAGTTACTACTACAACAGAGGTTTTGGCTTTGATGTAGTAGCGTACAGCGGGTTAGAAACCGGCGAGCGAAATCGTGTTTCATACGTGTTACGGCAAAACAAAGTGCAGCTTATACTCACTTCCGGGTTGAATCCGAACTCCGAAATAGGCCACCACGTGTTGCAGCATGGCGACGGGGTCAAGAACGTTGGACTGCGAGTGAAGGATGCACGAAAGGCTTATGAAACGGCTCTCTCTCGTGGAGCTGAAGGCGTGGCGGCGCCAGTGGAGCAGGAAGACAAAGACGGTCGCTTCGTTACCGCCACAATTAAGACTTACGGAGATACTGTTCACACGTTTGTACAGCGTCGCGAATACACGGGAGCTTTCGCCCCCGGCTTCAAGGCTGTTGAGAAGAAAGGCGAAACTACCGGCTTGCTGATAATCGATCACGTTGTCGGGAATGTTGAGTGCGAGCGGATGATTGATTGGGTTCAGTTTTATGAACGCGTTTTCGGATTCTATGTCTATCAGGGCTTCGACGCGAAAGATATAAGCACTGAGTATTCAGCTCTGGTATCAAAAGTGATGGCAAACAAGGGCGGTTCCATCAAGCTGCCCATTAACGAACCCTACCCTGGAAAACGAAAGTCTCAAATTCAGGAATATCTTGATTATTACACGGCTCCGGGGGTTCAACATATCGCGATTTCCACCGCTGATATTATTAAGACGGTCGCTCATTTGCGCGATCGGGGGATCGATTTTCTTACGGTTCCGCGTTCTTATTACGACATGCTTTCCGAGCGTGTCGGAAAAATCGATGAGGACATCGAAGAACTTGCGTCGCTCGGAATTTTGGTTGATCGCGAATCTGAGGGATACCTGTTGCAGATCTTCACAAAGCCCGTTGAGGATCGTCCCACTTTATTCTTCGAGGTTATCCAGCGCAAAGGTGCCAAAGGATTCGGCAAGGGGAACTTCAAGGCTCTTTTCGAATCCATTGAACGCGAGCAGGCGGTGCGAGGGAATCTCTAATTTGAGTGAGCCGCGGCGCGAATCGAGCGGCTAGCGCGGTCAAGTAAACGAGCCCTACAGAGCGCTCGCCTACAATTAGATCGTCGGGTGTTGTTGCAATTTCTGCCAGGAGTCTTCCTATGAGCGCTCTTCAATACATAAGTGGTTTCGGAAATCATTTTGCCACCGAAGCAGTTGAGGGCGCTCTGCCGGAAGGGCGAAACTCGCCGCAGCAGGTAAGCCACGGACTTTACGCTGAACAGCTGAGCGGTTCAGCGTTCACTGCCCCGCGTCATGAGAATCTTCGCAGCTGGCTCTATCGAATTCGTCCTTCTGTACTTCACGGACAATTCAGCATTATCGATAAAGGGCTGATTCGATCTCAGCCTTTCGATGAAGAGCCTGCCTCACCAAATCAGATGCGGTGGAATCCGCTTACCTTTCCTGATGAACCGACCGATTTCGTGCAGGGGCTGGTAACTTTTGCCGGTGCTGAGTCATACGGAAGAGGAAGTGTTGTTCATTTATACGCTGCTAATCGTTCGATGACTGATCGTTTCTTTTACAATGCAGATGGTGATTTTCTATTTGTTCCGCAGCAAGGTCGACTCTTGCTTCGCACCGAGTTCGGTGCGATCGAATTGGCGCCGGGTGAAATTGCTGTGGTTCCGCGCGGTGTCAGGTATCAAGTCGTGGTGCCCGATGGTACAGCGCGTGGCTACGTATGCGAAAACCTCGGTGCTCCTTTTCACTTGCCGCAGCTCGGACCTATTGGTGCTAATGGACTGGCCAATGCCAGAGACTTCGAGTATCCGCTGGCCTCCTTTGAGAAGGTTGACGGCTCATTCAAATTATTGGCCAAGTTCCAGGGAAACCTCTGGCAAGCAGACCTCGCTCATTCGCCACTAGATGTGGTGGCATGGCACGGAAATTACGCGCCGTATAAATATGACCTTTCGCGTTTCAACGTGATCAATACAGTCAGTTTTGATCATTGTGACCCGTCCATATTTACAGTGCTCACCTCTCCTTCCGAACTCCCGGGCATAGCCAACATTGATTTCGTTATTTTTCCGCCACGGTGGTTGGTCGCTCAAGATACCTTCCGGCCGCCTTATTACCATCGCAATTGCATGAGCGAGTACATGGGGCTCATCTATGGAGTTTACGACGCTAAGGAAGATGGCTTCGTGCCTGGTGGCGGAAGTTTGCACAATCAGATGTCTGCTCACGGGCCGGACACCAATACATTTGTTCGCGCCTCAACCACCGAGTTGAAGCCGGTGTATCTGGATAACACGCTGGCCTTTATGTTTGAGAGTTCTCTGGTTTACAAGCCAACTCGATTCGCTGCCACCAGCCAGCTCCTCCAGAAGGATTACATGAGCTGCTGGAAAAATTTACCAGTGAATTTCAACGAATCTGCAAACGCCAGAAGTATCCAGCGTGCTTAACTCAAGTGATTCTTCGAGGTTACGGTTGGCTTAATGGCTCAAGTGGATTGGGAAGATTTACATATGTGTCTGCCAGCAAATACTGGAACTGTGTGGTGCGTTTGCTCAACTGGAATTTAAGTTGCTTACGATAAGACTCGGCTTGCGGGTGGCCTAGTTTATCGGCGCAGAATGCCAGAGCTTCTAAATTTCCGACAATGCTCGGATCTCCCGGGGGATAATGATTCCTTCGTATCATCAACGCTCGTGCTAAATCTACATCGGCCGCCGCGAAGAGTTGATGCCTCAGTTTGATCTGGGCGCGGCCTGTCAACGCATCTGATTGACGCAAGGGTTGGTGCGGTTGCACTGTCTGCGCCAGCTCCGCAATTTTAGAATACAGGTCTTCCGCCTCCTGATAGCTCCCGGTCAACTGCAAAGAATCGGCAGTTTGCTGCAGATAATCAATGTATTTACATGAATTACCCAACCGTTCCTTACTGCTCTGAAGATATTCGCCAAGAATCTCCTTCGCTTTCTGTTTGTCGCCGGTTTGTAATAGCTTGCGGGCGTACTGGTTGAGTGATTCGAACCAAAAAGAACTGTCAAGTCCGAAATTCTTTTCCGCCAAAGTCATTGCAGACCGAGCATAGCTGAGAATTGTTTGTTTATCGGCGGGATTCAAGTGTGCGGTGTTGTCTGCCAGTCGCTGCCGGATGTCGATGGCCAATCGGCAGCGCGTGAGCGAGGTCGTCGAGTCAATGATCTTTAGCGCCCGGTGATAGCTGTCGCTGGCCTCTTCGTAATGGCCGAGCTGCGACTGCGATGTTCCAAGATTCATGTATAAGGTTGCTCGGTTGATCGGGCTAAGACGGTTGCCCCCGGCGGACAAAACTTGTTGACCTTTTGTCGCCAGCAAAGCCAGTTTGATAAATTCCGAGGCCACGCTAAATCGATGTTCCATCAGGTGTAAGTTGGCGAAGATTTGATAATTTGAGGCGTTCGGTATCCCTTGCAGGAGGCTGAGTGCTAACAAATCGTTTGCAGCCGTGGATGCGCCTGCTAGATCTCCTTGCATGATTAACAGCGAGGCTCGGTCTTGCAAGGTGCGCACGAGATTCGGTGACAGTGGTTTGCGTTTTGCATATTCGGCGCACTCTCGGTTCAATTGGTCTAAGGCCTGTTGCAGTTGACCGTTTGCGGTCAACGCATCGGCTAGTATTTGTCGATAGCCTTCGTCTGCCAGCTGAACATTCTTTGCTTGTTCCGCTTCAAGAAGTGCTTTCTGTGCCCAATGAAGCGCATCTTTGTTTAACCCCAGTTGCAGATAAGATACCGCAATTCGCCTTGAGCAACTCGCTCGTTCTTTCTCGGCCCCCGGAGTCGAGGCGAGAATCTTGAGGCATGCCTGGTAATGTTCAATCGCCCGAACCGGCTGGGACTCAGCGCTGCACGCCTGGCCGCGAATTCGTTGTTGCAATGCCTGTCCGATCAGTCCGGGAAAGTGACTCTGGTGCTGTTGCAGCCAGCGCTCAAGAAACATTTTGTCCGACCCCCGGGCTACATCTTCCCCAAAGCGCACATAAAGGTTGCTTGCGACTCCAACTTCAATGGTTTGTCGTTTGAGCGCACCGGTTCGAGCATGGAGTTCAGCCAGCTCCTGCTCAAGGGAGTCAATTGCAGAAAGGTTATTGAGGCGAAGGTAGAGCTGGTGAAGTTCCAGCAATGGTTGTGTCAAGTCTACATCCTCAACCGAAGATTTCTTCAGATCGTCGACCCCGCGACGATAGCAATAAGCTGCCTGTTCATCATCCACCCCTGGCCACATAAAGGCGGCGGCAAGTTCAATCCATTTTCGTCCGGCCAAAATTCCGGCTGGCATTTTACTCAATGTGTCGCGAGCATTGAGCAAAAGAGGATGAACTCTTTCATACCTTTCCAGGCTGACCTCAATTGCGGCCAGGGTGAGGTATTCGTCCGTCAGACGAATACCGGTATGGTCCATCGGTAGTGAAAGTAACTTCAGGAATTCTTGCGCTTCCGCGCGTCTGCTTCTGGCAATTAGCGAACGAGCCAACGCCATTATCGCACCGCTAATAGTACCAAGCTCTTTCGCTCTAGTCTTAATGGTTATCAGCTCTTTGGCCGGCATCTCCAATTCGACCAATCGATTCAGCGCATTCTCGGAGGTAACAACAATTTCTAATGTCTGCGCTATTTTTGCATGCCCGTTGGGTAAATGCAGTCGTTCTATGTTCAATGCTTCTTGTGCATGTGAGTCAGCCTGTTCGAATTGAGCGCAACCAAGTTCAGCGTTGGCGAGATTGAGCAAAGCGTCGGCCAGTTCCATCTCCACTCCATCAGCGCGAGGAAGCATTCGTCTGATCTGCAATGCTCTGGATAGACACGGGCGAGCTTCTACGAATCTAGACAGGGACAGGTAGTGTCTTCCGATTATTTCAAAGGAGTCGAGATATCCCGGGTCGCGCTCACCCGATTTTCTGGACAGACCCAGAATCTCAGTCGCAATCTTGAAAAAGAGCTTCTCCTCTTTGGATTGGACCGCGAAATCCAGCTGCTTGCGCAAATCTTTATACTGACTCTCCTCACCATGAGCTGGCTGAAGATTTGCTGCAATCAATATGGCGGTCAGTGCAAAGTAAATGCAGTTATTCCCGCCTGGGAATTGTCTGCTGCTCAGTTTTTTTATTACTGCAATCCATTGTAGCCAGGTTGTCAGCCTTGTGACCATCAGTTGCCCATAATCTTCCAAACTTCTGTGGTGTGACAAAACGGGAGTGCAGGCTTCGAGCATTGGAAAGAACAACGAGATAATGTCAGGATTTACCGAGGAGATCGCTTGCCAGGTCTCAGCTTCAATACGCTCTTCGCAATTGTTTGTCCCAGTCTCCTCGGTGCTGGAATAGTTGTGAGGTCGCATCGAAAGCCTCGTTCGCCCAAAGAGCATGACTGGCGGCTGCATTAGTAGTTCCCGCATTGGGCTGGTGTCAAAAAAATCAAAGGGTTGTATATGAGCAGATGCGTGTTGGATGATTGCTTACGGAGAAATCATATTCGGCTGGTCCCCGAAGAATTCCTGGAAGAGACTAACATTTTACGACGATTGATTCCGCTTTCGGTGGCCATTTTGCTTCGTCCGATTCACGAAGCGAGCTAATATCTGCTCGAGAAATCAGCTCTTAAATCGACCGTCGATAGCTATCGACGACCTGCCCGAATTGATTGGTGAGAGTCAATGGTAATCTGCGCTCCTCTGACGGGTACGACACGCTGAAAGACTTTCTGTGGTAGATTGCGGGGAATTTCATTCCATGTTTCTCAAATTTTTGTTGTTTGCAGGGGCCCTGTGGTGGTCTCTTCAATTGCTTGTTTACGCTCAAGGAACAGCTGCCACCGGACAGCAATCCGGATTTCAAAGTAACAGGTCCTGGCAAAATGCTTTCCCTCAAGCTGCGCCGGGTAATAGTGACGCTGGGCTTGGAAGATCATTTCCAACAAACGTCCGGCTCAATGGCGCCCAACTGCCACAATGCAATACCGGCCTGAATGCGCTTTTGTCGGGCTTCAACAAACCTGCGGTTCGACAGTTCGGAAGTGGTGGCTTCTCTGGTGGAGGCTCCAGACCATATACCGGCTGTTATGGATCCGGTCAGGCTGGAGGAACGTTGCCTCCTTGTGCCATGACACCTTGCGACTTTGATGTGGCAGAAGGTTGCGGCAGTTCTGCCGGGGGGAACGGGGCCGGCGGTGATCCTTACGGTTATCACCAGGGAGACGGAAACCAAGGTGGAGGCGACCCCTACGGCTTTCATCAAGGGGAGGGAGCGCCCGGCAGCGGCGCAGACCCGTATGGATTTCACCAGGGAAGCGGTAGTTCCGGTGGCGATCCTTACGGCTTTCATGGCGGCAACTGACGTGTAACTTGGTTTTGACCACGGGTGGACAGGCATAAGGTTTGATCCGTTGACTGCTCTGGTATCTCCCTTTGCACAACGGGGGCTGGCTGGCGGAAATCTTGAAGGTGACCATCTTACGACCCGGCGGGTCAACGCAGCCGACTGCAGGGGTCTTTGTTTAAATGAAAGGAAGGGGTCAACCTGCTCGTTGAAGGTTCCATCTACTGTTAGAATCCGGCTTCACCGATGAAACGACTTGAGTCGGCTGATTGAACACCATGGAGTCGCAAATCAAATCAGATGCTGTGAGTTGGTCGGGTCTGGTTCCATTACCTCAACCAACCGACTGAACCCGGATTCCGCGCGCAGTTTGAGTGCCTGGTCCTGGTCCCTGAGTCCGCTTATTAGACCAGAGACCGCCGGATGGACTGGAAGAGATCACAATCCTTCCTAACGTGGCCACCACTCACATTAGCTGTAGCACATACCGCCCCTGCTGGTATTTAATTATTCTAGCTACGAAAATTTCACAAATTAATGTATACTCTACATAAGCGTAGCCATGGAGTATATATTGATGTTCAAACTGAACCGCCACGCGATTCTACTTACTACATTGCTTGTATCCTGTTGCTCGGCGGCTCAGGCTCAAGGTTTCTTTGATCCCGTTATAGATGATAACCAAATCCAAGCCCAAGGGGGCGGCGGAGGCGGCGGTGGCGGTGTAAATAGCACTGCCGATACGGGAGGTTTCGGTTTTACCAGCCAGACTACTGGCGGAAGCCAGGGAGGCTCAGGCAAAACTGGAAAGGAAACGGCTGCTAACACCATGACCCAATATGGCTTAATGGCCCCGGGAAGCGGCTTCAACAAAGCTGCCTGCGGGCTGTTCGGCAGTGGCGGGTTCTCTGGCGGTGGTGGCAAATCCAGCGGCGCAAAGTATAGCGGACTGCCCGCCTGCGCCACTAGCCTTGTCGATATCACCGTAGCTGAGAAATAGCCAACCGTATTTGTAGAATCATTCGGGGCTGCGTGTTTCAATGACGCGCAGCCCGTTGCTTTGATGCTAGTCCAAGTTCCCCCCGCAACGCTCTAAAGCCCCAAAGGAAATTTGGATTACTCCCCGATCTGCGCTCCGTAAAGTCGTTTCTGTAAGGAACGCCAACCTGTTGTACTACGGTTCACCCTGGTACCGAACAACATGGCGTACGCTCGCGGAGGAGGAGAAAGAACCCCCCGGCGAATTTTTCGTGGAGTTGGCGCTTTGGTGCATAGCGCCAATATGCGTATTTATTCTGAAACGCTTACCAAAACGATGGAACCTACTGAAAAACGGAATAGTTTCCTTCCCTGCAGCCTCGTTCGACTTCACCACCAAAACGGAGTTTAGCGAGCTCTTTTCCAAGGAGGTAATTTGCCTCGTGACCAGTTCCCCGGCAGTTGCCTTCTTTCTGGACACATTGAAACTAGGCTTCTCGAGTTGCTCCTGCCACGCTGGAGGCAATCAAATCCTTCTCCACGTCTTGGGCTTTTGCATATCGATCCTTCAATTCAATTGCTGTCGATTTTGCAACAATGGAGTCCAGTTCTCGGCTCACTTCCGGTTTAGTGTTCTTCGGATGTAAAACACTGATCGGCTCCGGGTCTTCTCCTGTCAGAATATAGAACAGGGAAGCACCCAACGCGTAAATATCGCTCTGGGTCGTTGGTTGTCCGCGGAACTGCTCTGGCGGTAAATAAGCATGTTTGCCCACTACGGTACCTGTGGCTGTTGATTCGGTCTGCTGGGCAACGTTAAAGTCAACCAATTTCAGCATTCCATCTTTTCGCAAAATCAGATTGTCAGGCGTGAAGTCGCGGTGCACTACAGGTGGTGTCAGTTCGTGCAGATAAGTCTGAATCGTGCACATTTGTGCCGCTAGCTCGCGCGCGCGATCTTCATTGAAAGGACCTTCTTTCTGCACTAGATCCCGCAAAGAGAATCCGTCAATATGCTCGAGCACCAAATAGCCCCGGTGATCTTCCACGAAGAAATCGAGCAGCTTCACCACTTGATCGTTGTTGAGTTGCTTCAGAATACGAGCTTCCTTTTCAAATCGTTCCAGGCTCTGCCGCCGCACGTTAACATCCACATAGACGGGAAGGATGAACTCTTTAAGCACAACACTCTCGTTGTCCACATGATCTGTGGCTAGATAAGCTGTACCTTGTCCGCCCACTCCCAGTGCGTGGTGGATTGTATATCGACCATCCCGCAGACGTGCCTTCTCTTCCAGAGGTTTCAGCCGTTCGCGTTTTGGCGGTCCGGAAAGAGCCTGCAGCCAGAGTTCGGTGTAACTGTGATCGGGGGGCAGTTCCAATGCCTCTACAACTTCAGCGTCGCGCTGAAGCATTGGCGCGAACTGCTCCACGCCCTGAAGAATGCGTGCGCGTTCCTCACCACTGGGTATGGCTCCGAGGCGCAGCCTCAGGGCTTTGTTTGGACCGAAGTTAAAGCGAACGATGTGATCCAGGGGAGAAGTCTTTCCCTTTGGCAGCTCCAGGCTAATGCAATTAATCTGATTCCACGGAACCGTGTCTCCATCCTTGTTCAAGAAACGGTGACGCCATAATAGCTTCATTCCGTCCGCGGTAAGTTGTAAGTGCGTAGGCAGACTGTGGTAGTAGGTGCTGGTCGCTACCGCAACCCCGAGCGCACTCAATCCGAAGTACACCAGGAACATGATGTTGGCGTGCATCATTTCACCCAGCGCGGCTCCAGTGGCGGTGCCCGCTCCATGAAAGGCCGTCCATTGTGACAGAAACGTTAGTAAGAAAAGGAGAAGCGGCGCCGCAAAAAATAAAAATAGAACTACTACTATAGTTACGTAAGCAGTCTTTTTCGAACTACGATCTTCCACTCGTTGAGATAGCCACTTCTCAAGTTCTGCCAGAGGTCTGTAGCGAACCATAATCTGTTCCTGCTTGGCGGTCGCCCGGCGCCTTGTTTCTCCCGTGCGCGACGATCGCTCTGATGGCGGTTGAAATTGCTCGCTCATGCCACTCCCCCGGGTAATGTTCCTGCTGTGCCTGCGTTTCGTCGGGCCTGAAAGTCAATCTCTCTCAATCGCTCAACAATACTATTCCAGTTACTCAAGCGCGAATCGGTATCGAATGTCGTCATCGCCGCAATCAGATCATCAAGTTCAACTGAAACACCGGGATTATCTGCAATCGGTCTTGACTGCGCCAGGGGCAATGGATCCTTGCCAGTAAGCCAGTAGAACATGGTTGCTGCCAGCGAATAGACATCGCTGGCAGTCGTGGCTTTTCCGCGCAGCTGCTCTGGAGCCATGTAGGCCTGCTTACCCACCAACGTTCCTGTGGCAGTTCCGACAAATTGATTGGCTGCACCGAAGTCAATCAATACAACGGAGCCATCATGATCCAAGACCAAATTGTCCGGTGTAAGATCACGGTGAAGAACCGGGGGCTCTTGCGAGTGCAAGTACTGCATTATATTTGCAACTTGCATCGCCCACCCTGTCACCATGTTTTCCGCCTGTGGTCCATGCTGCTTTATGTACTGTCGTAGATCTTGTCCTTGAATGTATTCCAGGATCATGTAGTCGCGGCCGTCTTCGCGAAAATGTCCCATAACCTTCGCAATATTGGAATGATCAAGCTTCATGAGAAATCGCGCTTCTCGAATAAAGTGTTCTTCTGCTTTTTCGCGCGTTGCCTTATCTGCATTGGCTGGTACCACCGCTTCCTTTAGCACCACCATATTCATTTTGTTGTGCTGAGCGAGATAGATCGCAGACAAGCCGCCGAACGCTAGCTGTCTTACTACTTTAATCGTTCCTCCGCATAGCTCTCGGTCGGGTTCAAGGGGAACGAACGAGGTAGCATTGAAACGCCGGGCAAGTTCTTCTTCCCAAACCTTCACCTGGCTTAACTTGCCTAAGCCTTTGTTTTCATTTTGAAGTCCATGTTGAAAGTCGACCAGTTCGGGCGTGCGCGTTCCTCTCCCGCTCCACAGCTCTATGGCCAGTAAGAACTGCTCAAGCTGAACCTTATCAAACGAGGTCATTTTAAATTCAAGTGGCATGGTCTTGTTAAAGTGAAGGCTCAGAACATCAGGGTTGGCACTTTTGGTTGAAACAATTCTGCGTACACCTGCACCGCCCAGTTCGGCCCAGCTACGGTTGCGGCGAAAACCGAGAAAGGGAACCATGTATAGAGGGAACGAGATTCCTCCCTTTGTGATGTAAAGGCGATCGTCCTCAAACAATGCAGTCAGCAGTACACCCAGTATAGGAATTGCTGCCAATGCGCCCAGTACACACGCGGTGATCATCGGAGTAACGCCGTCCGGGTGCTGAATTACAAAGTCTATGAATAACCCGAGGCAGAAAGGCACGAATAGCGCCCACACGGGAAATAAAATACTCATAACAGCGAAACCCAGACGATTTGATAAATTCTTGTACTTTACGGCGAGTTCTAATTCGGCCACTTGTTGTTTCCTGAGTATTAAATACGGCTCTGAAACTTTCTATACCACTTTATTTTGCCGGAATAAACTGGGATAGGGGGAGAAGGGAATGACTTTCGTGGTTTGTGCCGAATACCGGCGATTGGCCGCGATGGTGAAGACTGTGCAATCGAGCATAGTTACGGCACTGTAGACTGTCTGTGTCTTTTCGCCCCGCCAGGGGAGTAATCTTTGTGAAATGTCTTGCTTCAAGCTTCTTGCGCACAAATACGGTCTATTCTCAATTGTGAATAACATCGAGCTACATCCGCTGTCGGATAAGTTGGCAAGCCGGGTACTGTGGAGATTACAGACGGGCACAACCGGGGTATCATTGACGCCATTCAAGAATGGAATCACTGGTTAGCAGGCGAGCATGGCAATTTGTGCCGAGGGCTAAGAATATGACACTAGTGGCAGTGCCTCTCTTAAAAACGTTAGACTTGCAAATGTTGCGTAAGTACCTGGAAGAGCAAGCGAAGTGTTGTGTTCATCCTGCGGAAGGGAGCTTGCGCTATCGATATGTTACTCCCACTGCTGCCGTGAAACCTGGTAGTGACGATGATGCGGCTGTGCCGCAGAGATCCAGCATCGGGCATTATCTTCAAATGTATGATTGGGATGCTTGCTTCTTTAGTCAGGTCGCGCAACAGAACGGCTTTCCGGGGTTGCCACTAGATGTGGTGCGAAATTTCCTTTCGTTGAAAGAGAGCGACGGCTATGTTCCCCGCACAATCTCACCGGAGAGGGTTTGGGATAAGGGAGATCAGTGCAAGCCATTTCTCTGTCAGACACTTCTTAGCACAGGGCACACGCAACTTGCAGAAGATGATTTGCAGGGTTTGGATGACTATCTCAATTACTTTTACCACAAGCGTCGAGATGCGCGTGGGCTTTACCACTGGCGAAATGTTTTGGAGAGCGGTGTCGACAATAACCTTGCACTACTTTCTCCCGGTGAAGCCGCGAAAGACGAAAATTTCGATCACACAGTCTTTCCTGACGGTCAGCTGCTTGCAGCGGATTTATCCGCATATCTCTTCGCGGAGTATCACAGTTTTGCTGAGATAACTCGCATAAGCGGGCGAGCTGATCTCTACGCAAAATATACACAGCGCGCAAATGACGTGCGGGCGGCCATAGAAGAACATTTGTGGAATTCTGCTCTTTCGATGTACTGTAACCTACACCCTTTGGAAAACGCCTTTGTTTCTCTGCGCTGCTGGACAGGCCTCACGCCGCTTCTTGTGGGTGCCTGCAGTGACGAGCGAGCTGCGGAAATCATCGAGCGTAATGTACTGAGTGAAGAGCACTTTCTGCGATCGGCCGGTGTTCCTTCAGTTGCTGCTTCCGAAAGGCTATATAACCAAGCGCGACGGGGGCTTTATGGTCGCGTGCTCGTGAGCAATTGGCAAGGACCTGTCTGGGTTCTCACTAATGGCATGGTGGTGCGCAGTTTGAGCAGACTTGGATATAGAGACGGTGCTCGGGCTGTGGCATCGCGGATGGTGGCAACACTGGTGAAAGATTTGCACACTACTGGTACTTTACATGAAAACTATCACGCCGAAACGGGCGAAGCACTATTCGCTCCCAATTTCATGAGTTGGAATATCTTAGCGATTGAGATGTTAAACGTACTGGAACAATAGGCACAATTTCAACCATCCGCCAAACACGATCAGATCAATGCTTAAACGTGCCGGACTCCAGGATGCTGTCAATCTGAGGCTTCGTCAAACGAGTCTCTCGTCCCATCCTATCCCACTCAATGAGCATTTTTCGGTATCTCGCCAAAGTTGAATGATGGCTGTTGAAGATGCGTTGCTCTTCAAATTTAGGTATGTCCGGATGCTTCTGAAAGAACTTAGCAAAGCCAAGGTATTCGCTCTCATTATTGGCATCGAACCCCTGAAATTTTACCTTTTCTAAGTACTCTGGATCAGGCTTTTCTCCTAGCGACCACAACAGCGCGCGATGTAGATCGAGAATTGACAGGACCTCTTGCGCGACTTCTGGCGAGACCTCATCGCTGAGTCCCCTGAAGGCCTCGTCGTATAAGTAGACATAACCGCGTTCAAAGATCTGCTCCAGACGCGCATAATGCTGCTTCATGTGTTCGTCATCCTTGTGCACTTCCTGCAGAAGCCTGAACTGATTCACCAGCATCAATCTCTCGACTTTCGTTAGGCCGCTTGTTTTGGTAGTTTCCATGTCCGTCTCTCCTAAAAAAAATATCTGTTGAAGTGGCCGGTCTAAGATTTCCGCGATCTTGAGCGCCAAGGGAAGACTGGGATCCTGGCGGTTTGCTTCGATCAAGCTCAGCGCCTGGCGACTCACGTGGACCATCCTTGCCAGCTCGGCTTGACTTAGCCCCTTTCTTTCTCTCAAAAGCTTCAACCGGTTAGGCATGGCGCCCCCACCTTGTCAATGACAACTTGTCTGTTGCCTGTTTGTCAATTACTAGTTGACGAGAAATTCTGAGTTTCTTGATTTCTGATCAACTCTGATTATAATTGATTGCATCTGATTGCAGTTCTGCGCAAGAGGAATTAACCAAATGCGATTCGAAAGTTACAAGCCAAGTATGGAAGTGGTTCGCTTAATCGGCGAGCTGGATGAGATGAAAGGCGCCTGGAGATCGCTATCGAACATCTCGCCGGAACGACTTGCCAGGCTCAAAAAGATCGCCACCATAGAAAGTATTGGTTCTTCAACAAGAATCGAGGGGGCCTCTCTTTCTGACGAGCAGGTCGAACAACTTCTTTCCGGGCTGCAGACACGATCATTTCGCTCCCGAGATGAGGAAGAAGTTGCAGGTTATGCAGAGGTCATGAATCTTATCTTCTCGTCATGGCCGGATATTCCGTTCACGGAGAGTCACATCAAACAACTCCATGGAACCCTGTTGAAGTATAGTCAGAAGGATGATCGACATCGAGGTAATTATAAAACCGTTCCTAATCACGTCGAGGCCTTTGATCCGCACGGAAAGAGTGTGGGGATCGTATTCAAAACCGTTAGTCCCTTTGAAGCTCCTTTTCGGATGACGGAATTGGTTGACTGGACAAATGAAGCACTTCGTCAGAAAGATCTTCACTCACTACTCATTGTCGCGGTCTTCCATGTTGTATTTCTTGCCATCCATCCATTTCAGGATGGCAATGGTCGCCTCGCCAGAGCTTTGACGACCTTGCTGTTGCTCAAAACAAGCTACGCCTATGTGCCGTACAGCTCCCTTGAAAGCGTAATTGAAGCAAATAAAGAGAAGTATTACCTGTCCTTGCGGCGCACCCAAACGACGCTCGATAATGAGACCCCCGATTGGGAGTCCTGGACTTTATTTTTCTTGCAGGCTATGCAAAAACAAAAAGCAAAGCTTGAGACGAAGCTGGAACGGGAGAGCCTTATGCAAGGCGAGCTTCCCGCTCTTTCAATTCGTATTCTTGAGCTGATTCGTCAAAATGGAAGCATGAAATCATCAGACATCGAGAAGATAACAAATGAAAGCCGTAGCACAATTCGATTACGACTTAACGAGCTGGTAGAAAAAGGACATTTGCGTCGACATGGACAGAGTCGCGCTACTTGGTACACGCTTCCTAGATCGAAATCCGGTGTATAGCTGAATTGGCAAGTGCAAATGAAACATGTTCTCCGTTGCTGCTTCCGAAAGGCTCTATAACCAAGCGCGACTGGGGTCTTACGGTTGTTTGTGGCATCGCGGATGGTGGCAACGCTGGTGAAAGATTTGCACACTACCGGTACTTTACATGAAAACTATCACGTCGAAACGGCGAGGCACTGTTCGCTCCCAATTTCATGAGTTGATCTGGGCATAGTGAAGCAAGAGTTTAGAGGCAAAGCCATTACTCATCTGCGGCGATCCGAATCTCAAATTTCGATTACAAACATGACGGGACTCCCATGCCGGCAACGTCACTATACGCTCGCATGCAGGCATGACTGCACAACAGTTGAAACAGCAATCAACGCGTTTGAAAAAAGAACTGGAATCAATCGTTTCTCGTTCTGGATGTAGTTTATCCAGATTCCCATACAGGTCACGATAATCGATGTGACTAACGGAGGGACCGAGAATATCACTGAGGGCCGTGCGAGAGGACCATTCGGGTGTAGCGTGTTCGGAGGCTGGCTCGATTAGACGATTGAGGGTGAGTACCTCTGCAAGAGCCGCGTTGGGCAACAGAAGAACACCTGCAGAATGTGATTCGCAGAAAAACACCTCCGTCCTTTTCCTTGCAAACCATCTAACTACACTTCGGCTCGTGCAGCCAGACCGTCATTTCTGGGACCTTTACGACGCCAACCGGCAAAGTTAGCAAACCTTTGGGAATTTCCCGGTCCACCCTTTACCGATATGTCTCAGCACAAGAGCGGCCGAAATCCTGATCCGACGGTAAGACCCCACACTTTTTTATGCTCTCCCATCTCCGGAGAGCTCTCAGGAGGAGTCAATCAGTTAACGCCTTTTTAAACCTAAAGAATACACCAAAGTTAACCTGGTACCATTGAAACAGCGGACTATCCCTCCAATTAAAGTAATGTCCATTGATCAAAGCGGTATAGCCTGTGCGATCAAAATAGATGGCACCCACACGTATCTCGTCATTCAAAGTGTCGTCCTTCTTAGAAAAGAAAAGGATGCCTGTTCTGATCTCACAGGGATCAGCCGGGGAAAGGGATGGCTTATTTAGTGATACCAGTAGATCTTTGAACAACGGTTTGTTCGTGAGTTGTCTAATACTTAACTTGTAATCTGAAGAGTGGTCCAGTCGATACGGATCGATCGCGGTGAGAAAATGTGCATCAGGATCAACTTGCACAAGCTCCAGACGATTTATGCTGCCACAAGCAATTCCATGGTGAATCATGTCGATAAGATCTTCGACGTCTTTGGAGACAGGTTGAGCAAGACAATTGGCTGCGGTCATAACAAACAGTCCCGCAGCCACCATAACTTTGACTAGGCCTTTTCTCACTTCAGCCCAGCTCTTGAACAAGCAGGTGGAGATGCAATACAGAAGGTCTCGTGTGCATGAGTGTGTCTTATGCCCTCGCCGGTTTTCCACCTTGGTATTTCCTTAATCTTGTAGCACGGCCCCAATGTGAGTTTAAAAGGAGAACGCTTACGAGTTCCTGGATTCAGATCTTATCGGCGCCTCACTGATGGAACAGTGTAAAACGTACCATCATGATGAGTGTACCTAAGGTCCTCGCCAAGAGACTTAGCAGCGGGAGGCGTCCGGGAAATTTCATCCATTTTGTCTGTTTATTGTTCCTCTATTTGTCTGTCCATCGGACGAGGTGATCTCTGCCTCTCTGCGCCTCTATAAGGCACTCCATTTCGTTTCGGGCAGGAAATCCACCATGCATTGCTGGGCAAGGTTGAACGCATCTCAAGGAGCCGATGATGAAAATAGCTTTGTCCGTGAGCACGAGAGACCGCCGGGGATTTGCGCTGAGTTTTTTCCGACACAGACTCGACTCTTATCTCTTAATCCTTGTTCTTATGCGGTTCTCGTACCCATACGTCGCTAGCACTTTTCCCCACGTCCACGCCGAGAACCTGCAGATTCTCATCTAAAGAAAGGATGTAGAATGTAGTCACAGTCCCATTTCTGTCTATCGGAAAGTATACAACTTGTCCGGCTTCCGCGCCCTTAGCTTTGATCGCAGCCTCTGTCAAATCCGCTGCATTCATCAGAGAGAACCAATTGGTGAATGCGAAAGGGGATTCTGTCGTTCTTTCTCATGCGGCAAGCAACCAACAAGGTCTTCAATCGATGTCGGATACTGCCCACGGTGCTGCTTGCTGTACGAAGCTACAGCCTCTTGAAGATGATTTGCGTTTATCCCAATAGCATGTATGTTATCTAGGTAGGCAGGTTTAGCTCCCAAAACAATGTACTTTATGACTCCATAGGAACACAGTGCGGCACTAATGATGAGGACTCCTTGAACGGTCCACCTGAGACGACTTCTCATTCCAAACTCACCCTTATGACTCTACGTCAATAATACACTCTGTGCAGGACACTAAATCAAATAGCGCTAGATACAGCCACCTAGCGCCATTAGAGCAATCATAATTTCACGCTCTGTCTTCAATCAAGATTCCGGCAGCGTTATATGTTATATCAGAGACCTCTCTTTGCCTTATCAGCTCTTACAGCCTGCTGAGCAGCATTCCAATCTCCCACGCTCCCTGGGTACTTGAATGTATAGATCGGGGCGGCCTGATAGGGGCTCCACACGTAACCATGAGTATCTTGTGGCGATGCTAGCCACAATGCAAATAGATCTCCGTCATACCCTACAACGTACGCCTCTCGAGCATCAGCAGCTTTCTTTGCCTGGTCTTTACCAGTACAAGCGCAAAGCTCGTTCAGTTCTCCTTTCTTGAACGGTAAATCCTTAGGTTCGACTAATTTGGTTGGCTTTGTCTCTAAAGGATTCAAACTATTCACGGTGCCTAAGAGTCCGTCGCCCCCGTGAACAGCGATGCTATAAACGTCAAGAGGAGAGCTTGTAGCTGAAGTGGATGATTGCCTGTAAGGTTCTTGTCTACAAATCGATATCCCATTTGTTTCGCAGGATCGATTGGAACGGTCATGTAGTCGTCACGCAATAATCCGGTCCGGTCCGTCCAATTGATGGGACCATTTCCGACATAACCATACAGATTCATATCGCCAGCCGCATAGCCGAGCGGATCAGGTTGCAGGAACCGGCCCACCGCAGGCGCATAATACCTGGCTTTGTAGTTGTATAAACCAATCTCGGCATCATACCGCTGCCCAGTGAAACCAAATATGGTTCCTGTCAAACTCGGAGTCTCCCCAAAAGGTGAATAAGAATATTTGTTCAAAACTGCGCCGGAATCATTCGTCTGAGCAACAACTGATCTCAGGCGATCCTTGTGCAGGAATGTCGTGGTATCGGTACCGGAAATTTGAATGAGAATTTCGTCAAGCCCTGCACCTGGAATATACCTGTTAACCAGCGCTGGCGTATCATCGTACTCCGCAATTAACTGGAGACCATCAAACAGATAGCCGGTCTTAGCCGAGTCAACTTCCTTCTGTGCCTGCCGGTTTAACGGATCATTCCAGTAATTATTCGTGGTACCGCCGCTAATGGCTTGGGTTAACCGATTAAGAGCATCAAAACTTGCAGAAAGAGGGCCGGAAGTTAAATTTCCATTGTCATCATAGCCATAGCCGGTGCTTCCCACGGAAGGATATTGATTGAGATCATTAGCCGCCGCATAACTTGTAACCCCAAAGGTACTGGGTTTCCACATGTATTCGCTATCGCTGGCGGTTTGCTGGATAACCTGATGCACATGATTAAAGCTATAGGCAAAGTTGACGGAACTGCCAACAAAAGCGTGTTCCAATAACGTCAGGTCATTGTTTTGAGAATAGGAATACGTGCACGCGGCGCCGTTTATGTACGTAATTCCAGTCCTTCGGGACAAATCGTCATAGTCAAAATGAATAGAAGCCTCGGCATCGTCGTTCAAAGTGATGTCTGTTAGCCGGTTAAGCTTATCAAAGGCATAGTTGGCATAGAAGGCATCGGGCCAGGTCAATTTGATGCGGTTCCCGTTTTCATCAAGCTGATAAGCCACCTCTGCAGCATTAGGCATTGTTTGCGTCAGCGGACGCCCTGCAGTGTCAAACGTGAAACCGTAATCGCCGCTTGATGGATCTCCTCCTACTGTTGGAGTATTGATGTTTAAGACCCTTCCAGCGAGGTCATATGTCATTGTTTGCAGTGGCAGTGGACCAGGATCTCTAGTCGAAAGACGGTTTAACACGTCGTATATATTCGTGATGGTGTCTCCCTTTCGGGTGAGCATAGTCATGACTTGACTGTTGTCGTTATAGGTCATCTGCTCGAAAGTGGTATCCGGATAGGTCCGTGTGTCAGGCCTATCGAAGCCATCATACTCCATTTCCGTGACGTTACCCCGAGCATCTTCAATGGTGGCAACCATCCCATTATCGGTATAGGTGCGCGTCTCTGATGGATTCCCGAGAGGATCAATTACTGAGCTTATCCGGCCAAGCGCATCATGTTCGAATTGTAGTCCATTCCCGCCCTTCGGCGTCTGTCTGGGCTATTAGCTCGCCTTCCGTATTGTATTCAAGATGGGTTTCATTCCCTGCGGGATCGGTGGTGGTTTTAACAGGTCCATTCACCTGGTAAGCCCAATTCCACTCCTGAAACGCTGGATCTTCTTCGCCAGTTTGTCGTTGAAGAGTGAGCAACTGCCCATTGTCATCGTAAATCCAGTTTGTGACGAAGTTGAAAGGATCGCACTCTGTGCGCTGGATCAGCCGACGCTCATTGTCGAATTCAAATGTGGTCTTATACCTGTCCTCTGGAGCCAACGCATTTGCACGAGGATCAGTAATGCTGCTCACATCACCGACGTCCGTGTATTCAAACGTGGGTGGTAAGATTCAATCGCCCGTCACCGAAATCCCTTATTGCTGTCAGCAACGTTTCGTTTGTCTCGTCATATTCAAATTTGGTGACGATTTCGGTCTCCTCGGTGACTGTTTCGACCTGCCCGCGTGCGGTGTAGGTGTACACCACAGTTGGAATTTCAGAATCAATTTCGGGTCGTGTAATTGTAAGAAGAGTGCCCTGGGTCTCGTCATACGCGAAGGTAGTGATGTTACCCTCGCCGTCAGTAGCGCTGGTGGGTTTGTTCCAATTTAGGTCTTCGCCAAAATCGTAGTCGAAAGAGACGGTTATGTTCGACAACGAGCTTCCCGGCTTTGGCAGCGAAGTTTGTGTAAGTGTAACCGGCAAAACTCCTGTTGCTCGCCAGTTCGGCCGTAAACAACAGCGTTGTATTGGCGGGGCAGAGCAGCCGCGCTGTTTGTTGACAGTATTTGATCGGCTGTGATATATTCAGACCGATCGGTCGGAAAGCAAGATGAGGATACTGGAATCAAGAAAGGCAAACTAACCCGCGAAATGATTCTCGAAAAGGCTGCTGCACTATTCAACACCCGCGGGTATTTTGGTGCTTCCATGTCCGACTTGATGGCTGCCACAGGTTTAGAAAAAGGAGGCATCTACAATCACTTTGCCAGCAAGGATGAGCTTGCGTTGGAAGCTTTTGACTATGCGGTAAAAATAAACGGGCGCATCGTGATTGGCGAATTAAGCAAGCATGTACACGCAGTAGACAAACTGACCGCCTTTGTCACGGCATTCGGATCGATGGCAGGTCACTCACCAATTCCAGGCGGCTGCCCATTGCTCAACAGTGCCATAGAGTGTGATGATGCGCATCCGGAAATGAAAGAGCGGGTCCAAAAAGCGATTAACAAGGTGCTCAATGGATTGGAAGGCATTATCAGTAATGGTATAGCCACTGGAGAAGTGAGGAAGGATGTCGATGCGGCGGCTGAAGCCAGAGTTATCTTCACTACGATCGAAGGCGGTATTATGCTCTCGCGTCTCCTTGATGACGCGAAGATCATGAACACCGTTAGCGAACATCTATTCAGGCATATTCGGCTACTTGGATCATAAATTCCTTTAGAAAACAGGACAATCGCAAGGCACCAGTTCGGTCCTTCAGCTTGGCGTGAATGGATTTTATTCGTGCCTGGTTTCCATTCCGAAGTTCTTGCCAGTCAAGACATCACCACGCCACACGCCTGGCTGCGACAGTCTTTCCCCGGCTCGAATCCAGCCGGTGGCTATGCACCAGGTACGAATTCGACGAACATACAAAGGAGAAACGATATGACCATTAAGGAACAAGAGAAGTACGCGGAGAGTGCGAGAAAGGGAAATAATTTCACCGCGTATGATGCCGGTTCATTGGATGAGCTGTTTCAGTATGAACTGCACCATCCAAAGATTCCTGTGAAAGTAAAAGGAAAGTTATTCCTCAGGGATATTCTTGGACTGACAGGAATGCAAGTTTCATTGAATCGACTTCCTGCGGGGCGAACTGTTCCATTTCTGCATCAGCATAAACAGAACGAAGAGCTCTACATCTTTATCAAGGGGAGCGGTCAGATGCAGATTGACGGGGAAGTTGTCGAGGTGAAAGAAGGTACGGCGGTCCGAATTTCCCCCGATGGGCAACGCTGTTGGAGAAACAACTCAACGGAAGATTTATATTACATCGTTATTCAAGCGAAGGACGGCTCTCTTCAGCAGGACACCTTTGATGATGGCATGGCCTCGGATCAGCCACCAGTTTGGTAATCTATGTGGGGGGGCTGTCCGTTCCTCAATTCCGCGCGAGCGGTCGGGGCATACAGGCATCATCACGGATGGCATCATGCGTGGTGAAGAAGCCGGTGCCCGATGCCAAACATCCGGCACCACAGGTTGTATCCGTTAGGAAGCGAGGTGATGGTCTTGCATCAACCAGTTGGTAATCTATGTGCGGTGCCGTCACAAGATTTCAGTCCGGAACGATGTAATACAATCACAGTATTGCAAGCCCATCGGAGAATGATTCATGTTTAAATGCAGCGCATGGAAAATGTGTTTCATCTCGCTTTGGTGTGTGGCTTTGGTATTAGCTCTGAGCACCAAGAGGGCCTACAGTACGATAATTCCATATCCTCCAACCATAAATGAAATGGCGTTGAAATCCGACCTCGTAATTAAAGCCAAGGTAATTTCGACAGCACCGGTTAAAGTCTCCAGCGGGTTTCCCCTGGTTTGCGACTCTTGGAAGATCTACAACGCAAAACTTCAGGTTATATCGACTCTGAAAGGAGTGACCGATTCAAAGAATCTGGAATTTCTCTATAGATCAGATGTAGCACCGCAAGACAAACCGCAAATGTGGATTAACGGTGGACCGGAGAATTTTGCGCATTTTCGACTCGAGCCCGGCGTTACGTACATTCTATTTGCAAAAAAACAAGGTTCCGACGGGCCTTTTGTACAGCTTTCTTCAAGCTACACCATGCGCTCAAGTGAAGGTTTTTTTCGTGCCGCTGATGAATCTGAAATCTCAAGCAAGATATCGCCAACCACAGCTGTCTGGAACGAACTTGCACGGCAATTGAAGTCTACCACTGCTCAGACGGTGAAGTATGCCGCATTGACGCTTCTCGATCTTTCAGCGGACACGAGTGCCGGCCAGTCGATACCTGCCGATTTTGATCGCGACGCAGTGCTCACCGAGATCTTTGCCAACAACAATGAGCCGCCCTCCGTGCTACGGAGTGATGATTTTCTCAAGACATTTATAGCTGGCGTGGGTGACATGAGCCCGTACACGTCCAATGATCGCTGCTTGCGTTATCTCTGGGCAAAAGCGGACACCCCGATAGGGAGCTGGTCTCCGTGGAACAATCGTGCCAATGTGAAAGCCAGATCGGCGGTACCTTTTCTGATCAAGATTGCTAACGGCAAGCATAGGCCGGAGGTTTGTGCTGCCGCTGTCGCTGCGCTGGGGCTGTGTCAGTCTGATCCGAAAATTGCCGCGGTGATCAAAGCACGGCTTTCCTCGTGGGTATCTTCTCCCGTACCAGAAATTCGTGCGGCGGCGGTCCTGCTGAGCTGTGACTATCCCGGGGCTGGTGACGTCTCGGCAAACATTGGCTTGATGCAAGATGCTTCGCCTGTGGTGCGGAAAGCGGCTGCTCTTGCCGCCGGAATAGCACGGAAGACAGAAGCAATTCCCCAGCTCGAAAAGTTGTTGAAAGATGCCGCGCCTGCTGTGCAGGCCGCAGCAGCTCTTAGCCTGACAACCTTTCCGGTGGAGAGCGTCGACAGGATTTTGCGCGCCAACTTGCTTAGTAAGGATTTTGGTACCGGCTTTCTAGCACGGTTAGCCGGCAAAAACCCCTCCTCCGTCAGGGAGCAGCTCCTGGTTGAGTGCGAGATACCCTTCTCTTTGGCTTCGCCCGACCCGGCGATCACTCCGCAAAAAATGGATTTTCAAAATGGATTGGCTACCATGCCGCATTACTTATGTCAGCGTGCGCTGTTGAAGTATCTCGATGAAACCCCGGGAGCCAAACTCAGTCAGAGGGAATACTCCAAATTTCTAGACTGCTTGGAAAAGAACGCACTCTCGGATGGCTCGCTCACCGCAGCGGTATACGAACTGCTCCTGACTCATGGCCTGGATGCCAGAGCCACGGCGTTTAAGAAACTGGCGCTGGCGTCTCAGCCCGGAATTGTGGTGGACATCACATTCTCTCAGCCCGAACGATTATTGAAAGCCGGCGTACTGAAGTTCAAATAAGCAAACGATCAATGGCGCAAGAT
>JAKFUT010000169.1 GCA_021732565.1 Candidatus Obscuribacterales bacterium | reverse complement strand
ATAGTACGACACTTGAGGGTGAGAATATTCCGGGCATGAACGAATTGGAAAAGACAATGGCTGATTACAGCATTACAGGTCTTTCCACCGGGCGTCACCCGATGGTTTATTATCGATCATGGGCCAAAAGCCACGGGCTGGTTGCGTGCTGCGATCTGCCATTTTGTGAGCCTGACAGCATTGTCAAGATTGCGGCGGGCGTTATTTGCCGGCAGCAGCCAGGCACGGCGAAGGGATTTGTATTTCTTACCATCGAAGACGAGTTTGGAACGGGAAACGTCATCATTAAGCCAAATATTTTCGAGCGCTACAGAGAAGTAATTCTCAGACACAATTTTCTCTGGATTCGCGGGCGACTTCAAAAAGAGGAAGGTGTTCTGAATATAATTGCAGAGTCATTTAAGAACCTTCCGTCACTGGGATCAATTGATGAAATACCCGTAGTATCACGAGATTTTCACTAAGGGTTTGATCACTACCTCGAGTCATGTTTTTATGAAGGCGGAAACAGGCGGTTGCCAAAGAGCGAAGGTGGTTTGAAGCTCAACGCGATTTTGGTAGTTCTTTTAGCCGGCTCTCCAGCTCACGAACTTGCCCGATTCTTCCGAACTTACGCATCAGGTCGGCATAGTCTTGAAGCACTGGCTTAAGGTTTGGACTGCGCATTCCTTCTGCTTCCTCCACGACTTTCAGTGCTAGTTTCATGTAGCTTTCTGCGGTCCAAACATCTTTATGGCTGGCGTAGAGCTTTGCCATTTCTCTCATGGCTTCACTCTTCTCCTTGCTACTCCCCATTCGAATGGCCACTTCAAGTTCGTGTGCGCCTTGTGGCCTTTGCCCCTTTGCCAGCTTCTTGCGGGCGAAAAGAGTCTGATAGCCGATAGCAGCTATCACTAAGGTAACCACGATAGATAAACCCAATGTACGAATGTCATCCATAATATAATCCCGTGCGTGGCAATCTTGTTTTTTTAGTCTATACGGTCAATTTCTATCGCTAGAGCCTTTTCTAATTGAGCGTTTGAAGATAATGGCGGTTCAACAACTACAACGAACGCCCTGGATTTAGTTTGAGCATGTGGTTACGAGCCTCTTCGAATTTTTGCTTGAGTGCTGCGAAATCGAGGTCTCGACGAGTTTGATCAACACGACAAGAGGTACGTAGATACTCTATTGTGGCAGCAATTCGAGATGCCGCCACTTTCTGGCGACTGGATTGAGTATGCGGCAGGTGATCGATAGCTTCGTTTAGTAATCGTACAGCCGCTGGTAACTGAGCTTCTTCCAGTTCTATCATGGCCAGTACTGCATTCATTGCAACATATTCGGGATCTTCCGGTCCCATTTCTCTGACCGCGGTTTCAATTTGCCTTCTAAAGGCGGTATGAGCCTTCCAATCCTTCGACATTACATGCATCCATGACAGAAGCTCAATACCGCGCTGCGTGTTAGAGTTAAAATCAGTTTGCGGGTCCTTGAGTTGAGGTTGCAGTGCTCCTGTTAAATCCTTTGCGGCTTGTAATTGCTCTGACTTCCATTTGCACTCCGCCATTTCTATTTGCATACAGAATAGGATGTCTGAATTATGAGTACCTGGTAATTCATTGTACAGCCAGTATTCCGGAGAAGGCTCGATGGTCTTGTTTATAGAATAAGCTCTTTGATAATTCTTCTCAGCCGCCGAGAAATTGTTCGCCTGCTTGTAGAGATCTGCTATCTTGCGATAGACTGCCTCAGCCGGGAGGAAGCTGATTTTTCCGTTTTTCAGGGCAAACTTGAGTGCGGTCTGGCACTCCGCCAACGCATCTGAAAAATGTCTTGGGTCGTGTTGCTGATCTAGCGAATACTCCATTTGATCAATGCATGCCAGGAGAAGATGTCCCTGTAATTGAAACGGATCTGGACCCGTTACGGGACCTGTTTCCTTCAATGCCTCAGTTGCCAGATCCTTGCACTTTTCGAGAGCCAGTAGTCTCTCAGTCACGGGTAATCTGCTACTCTCGTCCGAGCTTGCATCTATTAGACGTTTGTGGGCGAGTTGCAATTTTTCAATGCGGCTCCCTGTGTGAATAAGATGAGTCTTTGGTATTGAATGTGGTGACAGTTCTATCGGCGAAGGTCTCATGGCGACCGCTACGTACGCGATCATTGGAGCGACGATGCTGAGTATCAACGCAATCCTGGCTTGAAGTTGACCGAATTTCTTTTCCTCTCTCTTTGGAGTTGAGCAAACCATTCCTGACAGCGTATCATCGTGGCTATTCAGTATGGTCAATATCAGGTGTACATTTTCCGGCCGATCTTCCGGACTCCTAGCCATGCAATTTGCCACAAGTTCATTCAGGAAAGGAGGAATCTCCTGCGGCGCTATTTGTGACAGCGGAGTTGGATCTGAATGTAGCTTTCGATACATCAGTTCCAGCGATTGTTCAACATCGAAAGGGACTGACCCGCTAAGACACTCATAGGCTATACAGCCGGCAGCATAGATATCTGTTCGCTGATCAACGCTGCTGGCAGAGCACTGTTCCGGGCTCATGTACATCGGACTGCCAATTATATGTCCTGTTTGAGTAAGATCTTGTTCGCTGGTGTCCAGGTACCTTTTGGCGATGTCGAAATCAAGAATCTTGATTGCCTCTTGGCCGTCTTGGTTGGAGACCATGATGTTTCCAGGCTTCAGATCTCGATGTACGATGTTGCTGTTGTGAGCAGCTTGGAGACCTTCGAGTATCTGCCGAAACAGACGATAAAAACGTTCCACGGGTATAACAGGGCAACCCTTCAGCAGGTCCGACAGGGTGACGCCTTCAACAAACTCGGTCACAATAAATGGTTCACCATCATCAAAGCTGGCACCTAGCACCGTCAGAATATTTGGGTGGTCTAGTGCTGCCAATAATCGCGCTTCTCTCTTCATTCGCTCTTTTCTGGCGCTATCAGTGACTAGATACGGCTGCAGAAACTTAATGGCCACGATTCTATCGGTGCTGATGTGACGGGCTTTTAGCACAATACCGTTGGACCCCTCACCGAGAAGGTCGATGAAAGAATACCCGTCTGGCGGTCGAGAGTGAAGAATATGGGTAGTTTCCAGAGACAACCCCTCACGCAGGTTACTTAGGCAATATACCCTCGTTTAATGCATCCGTTTTCGTTCTTTAATGTTCATGGAACTCACGCGGGTATATTGATCGGGTGGATTTTTGCGTATCGGGATGCACGAACAAAACTTAGTTGGAAGCACAAGTGCAGAGGCGCCAGAGATAGACCTGCCCCCCGGGTATGCCTACCTCGCGACAATTGGAAAGGGTGGCAACGGACTGATCGTCAAAGCAATACAGGTCGCTACCGATCGCAAAGTTGCCATCAAATTTTTGCGTGAATCACATACGTTCGAAGACCGCAGTGGTGAAAGACTGAAACGCGAAGTCAGAATTATGGCCGGTTTTGATCATCCCAACATTTTGAAGATACTGGGCTTCGGCTTGGAATCCGGCGCTGCCCCGTTCATTATTTCGGAATATCTGGACGGACAAAGCCTGGCTCAGTTATTAAAATCTGAGGGAGCATTGTGTGCCGAACGATGTGTGTCTATTATGCGGCAAGTTTTGAGCGGTATGATCTATGCACATTCAAGTGGCATCACTCATCGAGATCTCAAACCAGCCAATATCATAATCATCCGCGATTCTAACGACTGTGAGCTAGCGAAGATTCTAGATTTCGGTATTGCTCTGGATGAGTTGGAGGATTCCACCGTTGATCAAAAGTTGACCCGCCCGGGCAGCCTCATTGGCAGTCCCGGCTATATGAGCCCGGAACAATGTGCCGGAGGTAAGGTAGGTCCGCTGTCGGACCTTTATTCTCTTGGGTGTATCATCTTTGAATGTTTGACTGGTGCTCCTCCCTTTGTGGCTGAAACTCCCGTTGAAGTCATGTTCAAGCACATGAATGAACGGCCGCGGGTTCTCAACGAGACCGATGGCATTCCGCAGTTTGTTGGCAAGCTGGTCGACCAATGCCTGCAAAAAGATCCGGCACTACGCCCGGCGTCTGCGGCTAAATTGCTTGAAGCCCTTTCAGGGCATGATGATACCTTATCTCGCTATGTAATCGCTGGCAAAAAATTGGGAGTTACCCATGGTAAGAAACTGTTGCTGTGTGCAGTATTTTCGCTGGTACTTCTTACAGCGGCCGGATATTGCATTAGAAAGCAGGCGCCTCAGGAAGGGGTACTTTTATCTTCAGCAAGCAAAACTCGAATGCTATCGCCAAGAAGCCCGAGGACTACGCTAAAAACAGCGTGCGCGATCGTTGATGCTGTTCTGTCTGAATCAACTCTGATCGATATATTGAACAAGAGCCCGGAGGACGAACGTGCAAAACTCATGAAAGAAACAGAGAAGGCGGAAACACTGATTGACGAACTGCTGAAACGCGAGATTCACCGAAAGGCGCCTGACCTGTTGATGTGCGAAATCTATCTAGTAAAGTGCCGAGTAAGCCATGCGCAATTTGACCTCGGTCGCAGAGATTATGGCATGAAACAACAAATCAAATTCGCGAACAAAGTTGTAGAGTATGCCACTGAAAAAGATGGCAGCCAACATCCTCCCGCAGCTTATGGAAACAGGCTGATTGGAGAGGTGTACTCCTCTGTCGGGATTATGGACAAGGCTCAATACTATTTTGACCTTGCAAGAAAGATTTACGATAAGCCCAAGCAAAATGGTTTCATTATCGATCGCACGCTCGACGTGGCCGACTCGCCGGATGCAAATCTCTACACTGACGTGCTTTGCGCCTGCTGCGACGCTCACCTCGGGCACAGGGCGAAGGCCCGCCGGCTGCTCGCAAAGACCATTCCTCGTTGGAAAGCCGAGAGACACGAAATAACAGAAAGTTGTTTGGCAGGGTGTGGCCCGTTGCTCGATATCTACGCGTGCGATAACGACTCTAAGTCAGCGAATGAACTGATTAGTTTCTTAAATGACTCCGTAGCTGATGGAAGTGCCAGCAAATTGAGAGTCTACGAAATACTGATGAGGTATAACGCCAGGTCTGGCCGACTCGACGAAGCCCTCTCTTGCGCAAGACGCTATATGGCAGAGATCCCGCACGAACCCATCGGTTCGAAGCACCAGGAATTCTACCATTGCGTGAGAATCATGCACCAGGCAGCTAAGCTGCGTGGTAACAAAAAAATGGTGGAGGAATGCCAACAAATGCAAGAAAGGATTCGCCAGGCGGATTCACTTCACAACATAAAAGTGTAATTGGTCGTCCGATACAAGCGCTAAAGTCCGCGAAGTGATGAACGCCGATCTCTTCTATGTATCTAGAATTTATCTCGTTCCCAGTCCATGACCCACGCTTCCATTGCTCCTGATTGCGGCCGCAACAAGACGCTGCCCTCTCCATCGTATGAGGAAATCGCCTCGCCGTTACGAATAGCCGTGAATGAAAGCGGGATGGGGCTACAAATAGCGATCTTCCTGGAATTGATGAAGACTACTGCTGGTTGCATGGAGAGAGCCTGAGTTCCAATCTTGCCTGCCATGTATTGAATGAATTTTTCAGAAAAGGGTCCGCCGTCAGGCACCAGTGTAAGCTTGCACGTGGCACAGTCTAGTTCGCGAGCCACTCCCACCATTTTGCCGTTCGGTTTACGTTCAGAATGAAGTTTCAATGTCAGAGCCTGCCCCTCATGTGTTACATGAATTGCAGACCAGTCTCTGGCCATATAGGGTGAAGGGAGCCAAAGTCGCATAATTATGAAGCCGACCAAAATAACAGCAAGGATACCGATTGAAGTCATGAACGACTTGTTGGGCAAGGCACCGGGGGCCGGCTGTTGAGCAGAATCTACAGTCGAGGTTTGATCTGATTGATTTGATCGCTCAGGTTGATCGGAGTGTTCCGGTTGAGGTTGTTCGGGTTGAGTCATACTAAATCCGATACGAAGTAGAACTTATATGGTCCAATACGAATGTGGTCGCCGTCAAACAGAAAAGGATCAAATGTAATGCGTTGACCGTTTAGCCATGTTCCATCGCGAGTTCCGAGATCGCGCAAAACATAGTCTCCATTTTCGAACAAAATTTGCGCATGAAAACGAGCGATGCTGTCATCGCCGGAGAGCACTATGTCGTTCGAATTATCCATACCGAGCCGGCAAATCGGTTTGGCCACCCCGTAAAGTAAGCCTGTGCCAGTCATCTTCAGCTTCGCTCCATCCGTTGCCGTTTGAACGGAAGGTGCCTGCAACGTTGGAACAATGGTTGGCGCACCAATGGTTTCCACGCCGAAATCTCCAATGAGAATAGCCTGTTGCGTACATTTCAGGCAATTTGTGCCTGTATAACCTCGTCCGCAAATATGGCAAATCGAATACACCGGCTGCCCTCTGGCATCTGCTGAGATTAATTTTCCCGTTGTGTGTTGTGCCTAACCGCTTTGAATACAGATCGTGAACATCATGTTTTCGGGATGGCGCTGGTAAAGGACGATCAATGGAAGATAAATGCAATCTAAGGCAACTGAATCAGTTTGTCCTCTCCTTGAGGCATGCGCCAGGACTGGCGGTTCCCGATGTTGCCCGGCGGCCTCCCGGATTTCTGAAGGCAAACGAAAAATACTTAAGCGGGGGCGCCCGTTTCAGGCAGTACCATTATCAAGATACAGGAGACTAAGATAATGCCTGCAGCGGTAGCGGCTCCACGCCAGTCGGTCATTTCGCCAACTTTGCCGCCCGGTCGCGAGCACGGTCGCTGGTTGTCGCTGATTTGTTTTTCTGTGCCGGCGCTCTTTGCCCTGACCCTGGCCTTATTACATAACTTCACCTGGTGCGACATTCGCATCACTCTGGCAACTGACGGAAAGCACTATCTAACCACTATTCAAAAGTTTGTAGAAGCGTTTTCTACGGGCAACATCGCAGGAATACTCAGCGCGGAGGGGCCAGGCGCCCATCTTCTTTTAGACGGACCCTTGTTAGCGCTTCTCTATCTTCCGTTGTTCTTGCTTTCAGGGCACATTCCAGGACCACGAGACTGGAACTTGCTCGCTCAGGGGCAATCACTTCTGCATGCGGGAACAGCGGGTCTGGTTTCGATTTTGGTCTTGCGGGTAACAAGAAACCCTTTCTGGGCTTGTGTCGCGGGGGGGCTCTTCGCGGCATACCCGCCCGCGGTGCTACAGACAGGTCATTTTATGACTGAAACTCCGGCAGCTTTGCTGTGTCTGGTAATGATATGGGCGATGTCCACATTGAAAAGACCATTAATCGCGCCGGCGCTGGGTGGTTTAGCGGCCGGATTGCTGATTGTCTCTAAACCTGCCCTGATACCGGCGGTGGTGATAGGGCTTTTCTACGGATGCATGCAGTTTCAATTCAGAAAGAAGGCGTTCTTAGCCGCTCTGGTAGCAGCTCTGGCAGTACTATCGTCCTGGTGTGCCCTCTCGGTATGCGTCACCGGCGCTCCCTCCTTTACTGCCCGCAGGCAGCCGGTTTACAACGTATCTAAAGCATGGAACACGGAATTTGATGGATGGGGATGCAATCCGCATCCGGTTCTCACCGATCTCAATGCGGAAAGTGATGGACCGCTCAATGTAACTTATGGGATGTGGCAAGGACACTTTGAAGAGTGCATGCGCCTTACGGCCCGCAAAGTGACACGTCTATTCGGCCTGCCGTGGAACGACTTTAAGAATCGTTCACTCGGCGTAGATATGAACGGCCAGATTTTCTGGCATCAACTCCTTCTTTGTTCCGGACTATACGGGCTGATCTTCTTTTTGACATGCCGCTATAAATCAATACCTCCGGCACAACGGCTAGCGGCAGAACTTTGTTTCATTCTTCTGATTGGTCATTTCGCCTATCTGTTGGCAGAATCGACAGCAAGATATGCCTTTACCGCGATGCCACTGCTAATGATACTGGCGATGGTTGGTCTAGGTTTCAGCGGCGGCGCCGAGCCCTCGGAGCGGCCGAAAGTTGGCGGTGTTTTGAGTTGTTTGATTGCAGCGATGCTGCTTACTTCGTTGATCTTGCACGCCGAAAAAATTAGCAAACGAGACGATCCGAAAAATCTGCGTGAGTTGTCTCATTTGCTCACCTTTGGTCAACGAGCGGAAAAGACGCTCGATTTTTCGGAAACGACAACCCCTGGACGGGTTCAATCGGTACTGGTGTTGGTTGATGGAGACAAAAACCTTGAGCAATGTGAGGTTCTGGTAAACGGACAGCGAATTGGGGAACACCTGCTGCCAGTAAATCATTTCGACGGACCGCATTACAATCTCTATGATCAGATGAGAGAGTTCGCTCCTTCAATGGGAGTTAACGCCGAAGAATTTCGTCAATGGCGCGCCGTCGCCGTTGCTCCTGAATTAATTCACTGGAATGGTAAGAACAAAATTGAGCTTGCTGTTCGTCCGGCAGCGGCCACTATATATGGTGACGCAAATGTTGATTCGAGATTTATGCTCTCGCCGGACTACTTTAGTTATGGACTCGTTTCAAGTGCACCTGCTGCAGCCGGTGCAGAATCACGATGTATAGATCCGGTCATTACGGGCAGTGCCAGGCAAAACTCAAGGATTCTCTCCGGTAGCAGAGCTGAGCGCTTGTTTGACTCTTTAAGGATCAAAGTCGCTTGTGTCTTGCCGCCAGCGAGTACCACTGCCCCGCGAACAATTCAGCAGGGCTCTGATCGTTCCGCGCCTGTCCCCTCTATCAAGAAATCGATTTTACCTGCCATTCAGGAAACTCGGTTCCATCTAAAGATTCCGGCATCGATCTTCGATCCCATGCTACAAGAGGGCGAGCAGATTCGTATCAATAAGACGATTCTATATTCTGCCCGTAGTATTGGTGCATCGATCAAATTGCCGCATGCTTCGCAGGGTCAAAGCCACATCAAACTGGTGATCACCGGCGAATTGAAGGCGCTGCGAAATCCCGGTGAGACAGGGGTGCTGGTTGCGCTTACTGGAAAAGACGGCACAGTGGCAACTCTGGGTAAATTACCGCGAGCAATACGTGCCGGAAGCAGCTGGTCATCATTTGTTATCACTGATACGGTGCCCTTGAGCCTTCTCTCGGGGCAACCTGACTCGCTGGCCGTGGCATTGTATCCGGTGCCATGGATGGAAGGCCAGTATGGAGCCTCACGCAAGAACCCGGATGCTGCATTTCGTAACCTTCGAGTGGATGGCGAATATACGGCATTACCGGGAATCGCCGGAACTCGGGTCATCTTCTACTAACGCGCCTGAGGACTGACAAAATTTTTTCCATAATAGGAAGATGTACTGCCACAAGCTCAGCCGACCAAATCACTAGGATGTCCGACATATCGAAAGAACTTCTAAAATGAGATCAGAATTGGCGACAAGGTGTGAATAAACAACTCCGGGGGTAACGAAGTTACCGGTTGCCACTGCCAGTCGGTCACTGCTCAACCATTCACGGCCGACTTCGTCGAAGACATTGTAGGGAAAAGTACAGTGGCGCCTGTGCTTGGTTTGTTGTATGGAGGTGATAGTTGCTCTTGCTAGACGGCACAGAGGGCTTCGCTGAGCGCACGACTGTAAGGTGCCGCACCCCGTCGATCTCGGCCTGGTTTGCACTGGATTGCCATGAACGGTGTTTTCGAATTGAGTCATTCAGGTCATCCACTCTTAATACGCGAAAAATACCTTGATGACTCCAATAGACCACTTTGGGTTCGACTTCGTATTGGTCTGCCTTTCTGGCGTTTCGTTGAACCGAGAGTTCCGGCGGATTCGTAATATCCACATGAAGCGGCGGAATTTACGAATGTAAATCCAACGACATATGAGCCATTATTTGGGCTAGTTAAACTGTTTCTCATCCCATATGGGGGTTCTATTCTATGGCCGAGCGATTTGACAACCTTTTAGACAACAAGGTCAACAACAACAACAGCACTCCGTTTCAGCGGGAAGTCGAGCTTCTGAGAGACGGATTGTCTACTGGTGTAACTGATCGCCTGGAACATATGGCCTCGAACCTCGGGGAAACAGCTACCAACCTCGGAATTTGTGCAGGTATAGGTGCTGGTCTAAATATTGCTTCGCGGGCTGGCGGACGATGGGGTACCGCAGCGAAATTCGGAACGGGCATTCTATTGGTAGCTGGCGTCGGTGATGTGGCTCGTCGGGCAGTCCCCACACTGGCAGCCATGGGTGATACGTGGTCTTCAGGGGCTAATCTGGAAGCAAATAAGGAAACGGTTGCGAAGTATGCAGGCAGCGCCCTGGTTGATTATCCGGTGATGATGGCGGCTGGATACGGTGGTTTCAAGCTGGGTGGATTGGCTCCAGTGAGGACCACAGTGTTTGAGTTTGCTGATATGTCAGGGCTCAAGAATATGAAGGATACTTTGTCTCCCGGCTCAAAGGCCCTTTTGGACAATTCATTGCCCATTAATGCTCGTACTCGCGCACTGCTTGATTCTGTGAAAGACCTGCCGCCAGCACAAAGAGTAGATGCGGCGAAAGCTTTGGGTGCCAAACCATTTGAACCGATCAAACTGAACGATCCTGCAGCGTTAGGCAACCCTACACCGAAATTCGATGCTGCAAAGCTTGCCGAAATCGCCAAAGCCAAGCCCTCTGTTCTGGCTAAAGACTTGTTGGGTCCTGAAATGCCTGTGCCATCTGCAAAACCAGTCGATCTAGTTGGCGGTAAATTGGGTAAGATCGAATTACCCGGAATGAAACCGATTGAAGTCACTGCAAACAAAACGGAGCCCTTTGGCTTCGAGAAAAACATTAGAGATTATGCCAGTTCAATGAGGCTCAGAGAACCATTCTCTAGCAGTTTGAAGTTTGAGACGATTTCGTCTATTCGCCACACTTTCATTCCCCCGATAATTCCTGTTGATCTGCTGGATAGGACTGAAGAACGCTTGATTCAAGTCGGTAAGATCGGCGCTGCAGCTGAGGCTGGTGCAATTGGTGGTGCAGCAATGGAAGGTGTCCTAAAGGGGCTGAAACTGCAGCCGAAAGCTGAACAACCGAAGCTGGAAGTCGCGCCTGCGCCTCGAGAAGTTGAGCTGAAACAAGCCGTGATCGAGCGATTGGAATTGCCCAAGTTGGAGTTCAAAGAGCTCCCGCAGGCCTTTATTCAACAACATAGAATGATGGATCATATCGAAGAACGCTTCCCCAAGCGCGCCGAGAAATAAAAGAACTTAGAGTCCATTAGAAGAAGGGAGTCCCGAACGGGCTCCCTTTTTGCTTACAGAAACAGACTCGCGGAAGAAACACTGCAATAGATAGCCCGGGCACGCCATTGTTCACCCGAGCTATTACCCGGTCTGTGGCATTTCGTCAATATATGTCGCTAAATTACGCAACTTCAGGCGACTAAGTGGGAACAGATAAACAAGACACGTTCGATCTTGAGATAGGGGTCTGTAGATGGCAGTTAAGCGGATTTTTGTTTGGACGCCCGTCGCCATTATTATCAGCACTTTCTTGCTGTTCCTTACCTTTCGCGAAAGCCTTCATCTGCACCTTGCAGTTCCCGGTGCAAATGGAAAATTCGAAACCAGACTTATTGCAATCGATCCCAAAGCATTGGATTTGATTAATCGAGCGCAAGCCCACGATCAAATCGGCGAGGTGGCTCAAGCAACTCAAGACTATCTTTTCTGCATTTCTTCGCCTGATTTTCAGAAGATTGCGCCTCGAATTCGCACTGCCATTAGAGAGCTCGCTGACATGCGTGAGGGTGCCGGAAACAAAGATTATATTCCTGAGTTGCTGTGCCATTCGGAGGTGTTCTACTGGCCCAAATCCCGGTTACCAATCAAGGTCTTTATTCCCTCGACCAGTGCAACAGACGGCTTTTCCGACATCGATCGAAAGCTCATCTGCCAGAGTCTAGATTCGTGGATGAAGCTCGTTCCCGATAAACTGAGCTACAAAGTTGTTGAAGACAAGCAAAACGCAGATCTGGTCTTCTCCCAAAAGAAAGAGAGCAGCGAATTGGGGTTATCGCGGCTTCAGGCTGCACACACTGTGCCACTACCGGAAGGACCTTTAAAATGGCAGGTAGCGGCAATTGCGAAGTGTAACATTGATGTAGTTCGTGCCGATCCTCCTCTCAAAAGCGAGTCTGATCCAAAGGCCACAGACCGTCGAAGAATATTTACCCACGAGCTTGGTCATGCGCTCGGGCTGAGTGGTCATTCGTGCAATGCCGCCGACATAATGTTCTTCACAGGCAACGATGAAAGCCCTTACGAAATAAGTGAGCGTGACAAAACTACGCTGCAAATTATCTACAACACCGACTCTGTTGAAAAACTGGCAGAAAAATATATTCGCGAACGGGCCGCGGCGAACGATAAATATGCGCTAATGCAATTAGCAGCTGCATTACAAACAACACAACCGGATAGCCCCGCATTAAGGAAACAGATATTCGACCTGGTGAAACGCGCCGCCGATCTGGGGTTAGCGAGGGCACAAATTGCCACTGGAGCTTTGTATGCCGAAGGCGACGGTGGACCAAGAGATATGAAGAAAGCTGTGAGCTATTGGGAAATGGCGGCAGAGCAAGACGCAGGTCCGGCTTTTCTTTCACTGGCGGAAGTATACGAACGTGGTACCGGTATTCCTGCCGATGTGGGTAAAGCCGATTACTATTATCGACGCGCACTGACGCTCGACTCAACTTCGGCGGCTCTGGACTATGCCGATTTTCTCTGCTACCAGCGGGGGAACCCTGGAAGTTATTCCCGTGCGGTGCGGTATTACAAAATGGCTGCTGAAGCCTTTTCGTGCGAAGCCATGTCTCGCATGGCAGTACTCTATGAGAATGGCTATGGTGTTCCCAGAGATTCGGAATCGGCTAAGTATTGGATGAACAGGGCGTTGTCTACTATCGCTCGAATAAAGCCTTCGGATGCGGCAGGCTATTACTTACGAGGCAGAATGTGGAATGCAATTTGTCGACATACAGAGGCGCTAGCAGACTATAATGCTGCCGCTAAATTGCAGCCAAAACTTAGAGGATTGCACGTTTCTCGGGCACTGGAATATTTTTGCGTAGGCGATTTTGCCAAAGCCAAGCAAGATCTTGCCAGTTCAATCGCTGAGGATCCCGATGATCTTGACGGTTATTTTGTAAGTTGCGTCATTCACCTGGGTATGCATGAACCCGAGCAGTGTTTGAAGGTTACGCAAGAGATTCTGAAAAGAGCTCCCGATCCTGATAATCGCCGGCTTTATGTCCTGTTGTACTCGACACTGGCCAGTCGCATGATGCATGACGACAAGACTGCACGATCATTATTAGAGGCTGCCAGAGCTGGCACCGTAAAGGATCACTGGCCGGAACCTATTGTTAGCTTCTTAGAAGGAAAGATTGACTCAGTGGAGCTGGAGAAGCAGTCTCTTGGTGAGGAACAGGGAACCGAGTCGCGGGCGTTTATCGGTATAATCCAGGATCTCAAGGGCGATCGAAAAGCAGCCTTGCAGGCTCTCAAGTGGGTCCAACAGTATGGAGATGCTCGGTTCTATGAGCACGCCGTCGCTGTGGCCACCCTCAACAGACTGGAGAAACAACCGGCTAACACGAAATGAATTCGGTGTAGTTACCTGTTGAAGTTTTCTGAATTCGCCATTAAAAGTGAACGCACCGGACAATTACGGGATGTTAGAATCCCTTATGACTGCATTGCCGTAGGCAAATTGTCTTTAGCGGCTTCAAAATCGTCGTTTGCATGAAGTAAGACGAGTTCACGCTGAAATTTGCGACGATGCTCAGTGCGAACGAGCTTTGCGCCACACTAATTCGGCTAACCTCTGGTTCGAGCTGCCTGCCGGAATTGCCAGTAAAAAAAGCCACAACTGAGCATTGCAGTCATTATGGATGACAACGACGAGGCGGTCGCTAGACCCGCTGCACCATTGGCAATAAGCATGAAAGAGAAAAGCAGTCTGCCGATGAGAGCGTCTGCCGTGTTGATCAGCCCGGAGGTCTTTGTTAACCCTGCGCCATCAAGTCCGCCGCACAATACAAGCCATATCGCACAACAGGGAAGCGCCACTGGCGCCGGTTGCAACAGTGTTATCGCAGCACCCAGGGTTGCATCGTCACTAGTGAAAGCACTGCAGATGGTGTCGGCACCAGCTGCAAGAATCACTCCTGGAATTAACATTATAAACGCCGCGATGATTGCAACCTTGGTACATATTCCGCGAACTTCCACCTTCCTTCCAGCCCCGATATACTGACCGCAAACTACTGCAACGGCGTAACCGAGTGCCATCAAAGGCAATATCGCAATTGTCTCCTCAAGCTTTAGTCGAATTGTCCACGCTGCCTGAGCTTGCGCTGAATCTGGTATTCCTGCGATCAAAGCATAACGGCCAAAATTAGCTGCTATGAAAGCAAGCTCTCCACCAATGGCCGGAAGCGCCATCGTTGCCAGCGCGAAAAGTCTGTCTAGCGTGCCCGGGCAGAAGGTCGCCGTTTCCGAAACTTTCGGCAAGAACTTGTTCAGAAGAAACGATCCGTATAACATGCCGGACAGGGCACCGGCAATCCATGCCAGGGCCAGCGCGTTAAGTGAGTGTCCCAGCGGTGGAGGCAAGAAATTGAATGCCATGAACGACCCCGCTATGCTCACGACAGTCGATACAATACCAATCATGGTGGCACCGCCGGCTCTGTCAATAGCTCTCAAGACAGCGGACTGGCAGAGAAATGCGACAAAGGGGCAATTCGCCAGCGAGCAGATCTGAATATAGGGTAACGCCAATTCCTTCAACTGGGCTGTGCATTTGAGTGCATCCAGCACCGTGCCTGCTAACGTTATTCCTGCCAGAGTGGCGCAGAGACCGATCAGGATTGCTAACATCTGACTATCGCGAGCATAGCGCCCTGCCTCCTCAAGCTTGTTTGCTCCTACAGATTGCGCCACAAAGGAGGAACAGGCAGTGCAAAGCCCTGTGCCCACGACAACCACCAGAAATATAACTTGATCGCCGAAACCGACTGCAGCCTGAGCGTTACTGCCCAGTGCCGCTGCCAGAAACATATCGACAATACCCACCAGGGAACTGATGACTGAGTAAAGTAGCAGTGGCACAAACAGGTGCCAGACCTGTTTTAGTGCCATATTCTGTTTTAGAAAATTTGCGTGAGCAATCGCTCCGCCGGCACCGTGTGACATATCGGAAACCCCGCTAGAGGATGTTAGCCGGTGGGCACCGGCTTGAGAGTGTGAGAGAAACGAACAAATGACGCGGACGAACTGTTATGCTGATTACAACGAATCAGCGTTGTAACGATACCACGGTGTAACGTGGTAGTCAACTCTGTTCCACGTGAGGACTCAATGGCGGTCAAGAAGCAGCAAACTATCGATTGGATTCATATACTGAATGAGCAGACCATTTGGACCTGCGAAGAAGACGTTCGCAGCTGGTGTTCCTCGTTAACAGCCAGGGAACTAAAGGTCTCCGACGCGGTAGTGAGCGATTTTCAGACCGGCTTGAATGAATTGCGAGAGGTCTTGCAAGATTTGCACTTTCAGCGAATTGCCGATTTATCGCCGCTTCAAAGACGCATCGCAAATGTAAAACTGGGATTTCAGCAGGAATTAGGCGCTCTACCACTGTTTAGAGCTTTTCCCGTAGACGGAAGCGATGAAGCGCTTCTATTGTCGCTGGGTGACACCGCATTGGTTCAGTTTTGTTCATACACAGGCGAAGTGCTCGCAGGAAGACCTCTCGACTTGTACCGATGTGAGGGACTCTTTCGGGAAAACATGAAGGGAATCAGTCCCGTAAAGGGACTAACCCCGGGAAAGGAGCTGGAATGGCGGTGTGAGATCCCCATTCTATTAGAAGCTGACCTCCAGGAATCAACTGATGTTCATCGCTGCGCCGATTTCTTTCTCGGCGGGAAAGGCAAGTTTTGCTCTGATGCGTGTCGATTTGCAACCTTTCAACTCATAAAACAGCTGAAGGACCCGGAGTATCTTGCTGAGAAGCAACGGCGCTATCGTGCACGTAGTAAGTAAGAAGTAAGGGAACGTCCGCGAGCTACCCCAAAAAAACACGCTTACCAAGTGCGTACATATGGTCCAGGTAGTGCTTTTGAGGCTGTTGTCGAGCGATGGATTTAAACCATGACCTGCGTATGACCTAAGTCATATCGACATTAACACCTCGTGTGCGTACTATTTACTCATCGGATGCAACTGCACCGTTCTTGAAACACCTTACTAACCCAATCAATACCAACTCCCTGGAGGGTCCGTCATGCGCGTCTCTATAGCTAATGCACTCGTACGCACCACGCTCGCTGCCGGTACCGTCCTTGCCCTCTCAGTGCCAGCTCTTGCACAAGATGCTTTCGATTCCACTGCTGCCACTGGAAACCAGACCAATAACACAGGCAATAACACCGGTGCACAAACGCAACAGGGCGGAAACGCAAATGCTCCCCAATTGCAAGGTGCCACCAACGGTACGATAGGACCGCAGGGTGGAGATGCCACAGTCATTCAAGGTGTCAACACTGCAGGTACAGTGCGTGTTAACAACTTGGCTAACTTAGAAGCTTTGCTCAACATCATCGCCAACGGCATGGAAATCCTCGGTATTGCCTGGGGCGGACCGACCATGATCTGGGGCTTCATGAACATGGCAGCCGGTACGCAAGACGCTCTAAAAAGAATCATCTGGGGCGCTGCCGGTGTGACCGGTGGACTAGCAACCCCTGGTTGTATCAACTGGCTGGTTGCATCCTGCCGCGATGCCAACTTGTTCAGCTAACAAATTTTTTTCCGCCTACTTACGCCAACACGCCGAAAACCGCCCTTCCCCCAAGATGGGCGGTTTTCGTTTGGATTTTTCGCAGCTCGGGCAGGATACTAGCCTGGTGTGGTAAGGATTATCTGTGCTTCGCCCCAGTCTAGATCTATTTGTCATCGACGAAGTCTTGGGAGTCGTTACGTCCGGTCCCCAACAACACACATACGAATTTCATTTCGAAGACTTTTTTCCCATTCGCCGCGTCCGGGGAGTGCCAACGAAACTGACTGCTGTGGCGAGGATAGGAGCCATTCTCGAATATGAACAGTTGCATACCGAACTCCTGAGTGAAAACGTATTGTTAATCAATACTCCACATGAACATCTGTTGTGTTCCGAACTCGGGTACTGGTATCCGAGTTTGGAAGGGCTCACACCACGAAGTGTGGTATTCCAAACCGCCCCTTCGGCAGATGTTATTGAAGCGGAGTTTGGCTGGCCAATCTTTATGAAGGGAGCCAGGCAAACCAGTAAACATCAACGCCATCTTTCTATCATCAAAGGACGAGAACAGTATGCCAATGCCATTCATTCCTATCAGCGAGATCCTATATTGTCGTGGCAGCAGATCGCCATTAGAGAGCTTTTGCAGCTGAGGCTGATTGAGGATTCGGATCCAACCAGTATTCCAATATCCTTTGAATTTCGATGTTTCTTCTGGAAGGGAGAACTGGCAGGGTTTGGTGGCTATACGGCGGGAGTGAAGGTCAACATCTCCGCAGGAGAAAGAGCTGCGGCTTTGAGCCTTGCTTCTCAGGCAGCTAAGAAAGTTCGGGTTCCATTTATGGTTGTGGATGTGGCGCAGTGTGCCAATGGACAATGGACAGTTATCGAACTCAACGATGCGCAGGAAAGTGGATATGGTTGCGTCACCCCAATTGGACTATGGCAATCAATTCTCGACCTGGAGAGGAAGACCGAATCGACCTGTGAAAATCACCAGTAACCAAAATCAGTCTCAAAAGGGAAGGAAGGCTGACAACACACCGGGGATTTCCCTCTTGCACCTTGGACCTGACCAGTCCTGCCATGACCCCACCATGACTTTGGTCATATTTACAACCAATCCGCACTCCCTTAGTATAAGTCCAGCGGTGATTTACACCACTTTTCAATTTTTTTTACTACCCACTTACAGTCGCTTGTACTGGAGGTTCACGATTATGCGTATTACCAATATCATTTCTCGCACAACGCTTGCTGCAGCCGCCGTCCTCGCACTGTCAGTGCCGGCACTCGCACAAGATGCCTTTGACTCCACGGCTGCTACAGGCAACCAAACAAACAACACTGGCAATTTCACCGGTGCACAAACACAACAAGGTGGAAACGCGAATGCTCCGCAATTACAGGGTGCCACCAACGGCACCATCGGACCCCAAGGCGGTGATGCCACTGTCATTCAGGGCGTTAACACAGCCGGCACGGTCCGCGTAAACAACTTGGCTAACTTAGAAGCATTGCTCAACATCATCGCAAACGGTATGGAAATCCTGGGAATTGCCTGGGGCGGACCGACGATGATCTGGGGCTTCATGAACATGGCTGCAGGCACACAAGACGCTCTGAAACGAATCATCTGGGGCGCTGCGGGTGTAACGGGTGGATTGGCAACTCCTGGTTGTATCAACTGGTTGGTTGCATCTTGCCGAGACGCCAACCTGTTCAGTTAAGAGATCCATTAAGAGTACAACAACCGCCCGCCGCTACCAGCGACGGGCGGTTGCTTTTGTGCGCCGGGCATGTTCAACGACTAGGAGGTGAAAGACTTCTCAGAACCTGATGACGGTAACTGTAGTGAAGCGCAAGGGCGTAACCGCGAGGCTGGGTCTGAAGGAAGCGTTGATCGAACCTGCGACTCGACGAACAGAAATCGGATATAAGGCGTATTCAACCGGACGAGCAAGCAAATGATTGCAAAGTCCATATCAAGGGTTGCATGCGTAGATCCAGCGAGGATGCAGGAAAAGCCGTTGAACTTACCCCGGGAGACCTGCCCTGTGTCTCGGAAAACCGAGACTGAGAGTGTCGTAAGGCGCTTCATCGCAGTGCAGGAGTCAGCAGAGGACAAAGTAGATTTCGGCGTCGAGCAAGCGCGGAAGGATGTGGCTGTCGGGGTTCCACGGAAGAAGAATATTGTGGCTGGAGGACGATTACGCATGAAACCTGCTTTCTTTGCGCCTTCAGTGGGATTTGCATCTATGACCCGACCATGACCTAAGTTATATTTACTCTGATGATCATTAGACTTAGTATTAAGTCATTGAATTCATCCGACACACATTTACTAGAGGTCTTCCCCCATGCGCAATGTTCTCACACGCACAACGCTCGCCGCAGCAGCCGTCCTTGCCCTGTCGGTACCTGCATTTGCACAAGATGCTTTCGATTCAACAGCTGCTACAGGCAACCAGACGAATAACACAGGCAATAACACGGGTGCACAAACTCAGCAGGGCGGAAACGCGAATGCACCGCAATTGCAGGGTGCTACCAACGGTACCATCGGACCGCAGGGCGGCGATGCCACAGTCATTCAGGGTGTCAACACTGCAGGTACAGTGCGTGTTAACAACTTGGCTAACTTAGAAGCTTTGCTCAACATCATTGCGAACGGCATGGAAATCCTCGGTATTGCCTGGGGCGGACCAACCATGATCTGGGGCTTCATGAACATGGCTGCGGGCACACAAGATGCACTCAAAAGAATTATCTGGGGCGCCGCTGGTGTAACCGGTGGATTGGCTACTCCTGGTTGTATCAACTGGCTCGTTGCCTCCTGCCGCGACGCAAACTTGTTCAGCTAACTCTTTTCGAAGCGAAACCAAACTATCAAGACCGCCAGTGGCTACCGCCCCTGGCGGTTTTCGGCTTGAGCAGCAGATATCGCTACCGCTGAGCGTTTGTCAAATTAAAAGCGTGGAGAATCTTCCTAGTCTTAGCTCAGGGATGTTCCACATTTATTTCACGAATCGGCAGTATAGTTCAAATGTTCGGTAGAGATGCGTTTCAGGCGTTCCGAACCACAGCTTGTACAAGAGGATTTATTTGAACATGCGTATTACTAATATCATTACTCGCACAACTTTAGCAGCCGGTGCCGTTCTCGCTTTGTCAATGCCGGCACTTGCACAAGATGCATTTGATTCGACAGCAGCAACTGGTAACCAGACCAACAACACAGGCAATAACACCGGTGCACAAACGCAACAGGGTGGCAACGCAAATGCTCCCCAATTGCAAGGTGCCACCAACGGTACGATAGGACCGCAGGGTGGAGATGCCACAGTCATTCAAGGTGTCAACACTGCAGGTACAGTGCGTGTTAACAACTTGGCTAACTTAGAAGCTTTGCTCAACATCATCGCGAACGGCATGGAAATCCTGGGTATTGCCTGGGGCGGACCAACCATGATCTGGGGCTTCATGAACATGGCTGCCGGCACGCAAGATGCACTCAAAAGAATTATCTGGGGCGCCGCTGGTGTAACCGGTGGATTGGCTACTCCTGGCTGTATCAACTGGCTCGTTGCTTCCTGCCGCGACGCCAACTTGTTCAGCTAATCACGACCTACAAGTACAAGCAAGAGCGCCCGTTGCAATGCAACGGGCGTTCTGTTCTTTTCCGGAAATGTGCTGCAAAAAAACCTTCCGGCTCTAGTTGGCTTCCTCAAATCGAGCGCTAAAAAAAGAACATTCTCGGACAGTGGCAGAACGTGGTGCTAATGGAAGAGATCCGTTTAAGAAACAATACTGCAAAGTAATCACTCTTTGCGAAGAATTTCAGCGAGTACCGGGCACAAGGTGTTGTACCTGGACCGTAAGCTGATTCACTGAGAGGGTTGACCATGCGCAGGGCATTTTTGATCGCCGTTTTGACAATTACTACTCTTCACGGAACTGCTGGCGAAGCAAAGGAATTCGCAACCGAAGGGCAGAACACCGGGCGTCTGATAGCTGCGGAAGGGACGGGGGCCAATGCCCAACAATTGATTGATGAAGCTCTGAAAAAACAAATCGGAAACGATTTTGTGGGTGCCGCTGCAGGCTATAGAAAAGCGCTGGAAGTTGTCCCGAAAAATGCCAAGGTTCACACGGATCTCGCCACTTGTTTACAACAAATAGATGACTTTAACGGCGCACGCGACGAATATCAGCGGGGGCTTGATTACGACAAAAAATCTGAACGAGAGAACTTGTATTTCTTAGCAGTGCTCGATGAGCACTTCAACAAAGGTCAGGCTGCTTACGAGAAATATCTGAACTATGTAAAGGATAATCCTAACGGGGCATACTTTGGAGAAGCCCAGGCACGGATTAAGGAATTGAGTGTCAACGTTTTGAAAACCAATCATCTCGTCACCCGTGCGGCACAGGAAAAGGCTGCTGCGGAACAGGCTAAAGCCGCAGCCACGGCTCAGGCTTACAATGATGCTCTCCAGCTGCAACAGGATGGCAAGCTAGACGAAGCCATTGCCAAATATCTGGAAGCGACCAAGGGTTCCAAGGACGCTGCAATCTGGTATGCAATGGGAACCGCTTATCAGAATAAACCAGACTATGACAAAGCGATTGAGTCATACGAAAAAGCTCTTTCCCTTAATCCGAAAGAGCCCAATTCAAAGGCGCTAATTAAACAATGTAAGGCTGCAAAGGCTGGTCCATTGTTTGAGTCTGCTGTAAAAAAGCAGACAACAGCTGATGAAAAAGGGCAGTACGATCTGGCAGGGGCGATTCTAGATTACGAGAAGGCTGCTGCAATTAATGACGATGGCACCACGCGGATGAATTTGGGTACCGCATACCAGGCCAACAACAACTTGCCAAAGGCCATCGAGAATTATAAACGGGCCGTGGCATTGGATAAAAATCTGTTTGATTGTTACTACTACATGGGCACGGCACAGGAGGGCAATAAAGCTCCTGCCCTGGCAATCATCGAATACAAGAAGTATCTTCAGTTCGCCCCTACCGGTCCAAATGCTGGTGAGGCAAAAGAACGATTGAAGATCCTGGCGCCCGCTCCGGCAAAATAGTACTGGATATTTGCGACGATCTTATCGTAGATCTCCAACCAATTGGCCACTACATCTAGAATACCGCCCCAACAGTCCACTGAAGTGCTGATGTGGAGACGGAGCTTTGATGATTCGACTTTACCAAGCTGTGCACGCCCCAGTGTCAGGTATCCCTGGTTCTCGAATACTTTAACGCAATGAAATTGATTGAAGTTGTGTTTCTATTACCCAGATAACGAGAGGGTAAAGTAAAACTGGCTGGTTTGGTGGAGGAAGCCTGTGTTCGGGTTTGAGCGGATACTGATTTCTGAGGTAGCTCACCTTCAGCGCCATTCTCGTCTTGCATACACTCAGTTTGGATTTCTACCAATGCTGCCCGCACATTTAGAAGAAGCGATGTTTGTTCCTCTTCTGCTAAGCCCCGTTCTCTTTGAATATGCACAGCCAGACAATAAGGCAAATCCAGGTCCTCGGTATTGTCTGCAAACGTCTGAGCGAATAGCCAGAAGAAGTGTGCTATTCCATGGGCTTCCCCCTGAACGTCCATCTTTGCTGCGTAACTCGAATCATACAGAAGTTCCTGAAAGGTTTGAATCGTCTCATCGACCTCGCTTCTATAAACGCATTTCGATGTACATGAGGCACAGGCTGGATAAGGACCCTCTTCAAGTTTGCTAACCTGGTGGACGTCATCGCGCCATTCACGCAATTCTGAGATGTCTAATCGACGGACTGCCACAGTGGGATCAAAAGCTGGTTTCAGTAGCTTTTCCCATCGAGTCTTCTGTTCGCGAAGCTGCTCATAAGTCCACGGATGGAAGCGGGCCTTTCGATGGAAATATCGTTCGGTCGTGTCTCTCAGGGAGCTTAGTGCAATGGGAACCGGGCTGGAGCCAACTTTTCTGCCATTCACACGCTGGATTTCATGAATCAATTGAGCGCGAAATTTGACAATTTGCTTCAGATCTAACAGCGTGGACAGTATGTATCGGTTGTACAGAGTTCGGAAGTTGCTTGAGTTTACAACTTCGGTTGAGCAGTTTCGAATATTAGCCAGACGCCCAATTTCAGTCGGGTCCCTCACGACAACACTTTCTTCGTCCGCATGTTTTTCTGCTGCGGAACACCCAAAGGAGTTGTCCTCAGGGTTAACAACGTGCGCCGAGTCGTTGTGTTCTTCGTCAAATCTATTAGAGCTGCAGTGCAAGCGGACGTCCATGATGGTTGGCTGCACAAATGAAGTAAGCTTGAGGTCATCTGGCGGGAAACGAGAGGTTAGCGCGGATGTGGCGACGGAGAAGTCGCATGGCACAATTGATTCGTCTATAAACATGGCCTGGCCAGCTTTCAATGTGCAAATGCGTCGCAGTTGTTGCTTGTTTACATGGGCGAGGTTCAATGAATCAACGTCTTGTTGGGTCATCAACCTGTGAATGATTTTAGTAGTGGCGTCTCTAGGAATGTCTTCGCGCAACAATGAAGGTGTCTGCGCGGAAATGACGACTCTCTGTTTTGTGGTTGCCAGTTCGGAAATCATACGATTGCAGAGTGCAGCAGCGTGCGTCTTTTCTTGGTCTCCGCAAAACATTTTGTGCGCGTCATCAACTAACAAGATATGCCTCAAATCCAGATTATTGCTGCTCCTTCGATATTCGAGTAAAGATAGCAACAACAAATTCATAAAGAAACTCTTGTGTGCGGCATCTTGCAAGTGCTCTAACTCCACAATCGCCGATTCATTGAATAACACGTCGAATCTTACAGTAGGCTGTCCAGCGAACACGCTAGCGGCCGGGCTATTGATTAGATTGAAGAGAATCAGTTCGAATGAGTGGAATTCCGGAGCCACGCGGAACCATGAACACGCCGATGAGGTTATGTGTTCACTGAGTTCGCGCAGGTTGGGAAACGCAAAATTGAGAAGCTCCAGATCGTCACATCCATCAGCTAAGCGGAAATTGCGATTCAAAGCAAGATCCCATCCATAAGCGGTGTACAGATCTCTCAAAATCATTGTTAGCCCCTGACTGAGTGACGCATCAAGGTGAAAGCTCGCAACAAAAATGGAAACCACTGCTTCGATGTGAGAATTGATCGAAATCCCATTTGGTACAAAGAACGGATTCAGGCTCAGCAAAGAGTTGAACTCTCCCCCCGGAGCGAATCTTCTTATGCGGTGCTTGATCGCTGAACTCAAAAAATCGGAATATTCGGTTTTTCTGGATTCAACGATTAAGAAGGGGATGTCCAGGAGCTGGATTTGCTCCAACAATTGGAAACAGGTATTTGTCTTTCCTGTACCCGTGGCACCGCACACCAGTGTGTATCGACCGATAAGAGGAAATGACCCATCGGCCTGATTCGATTCTGAAAAGCAAGCTATGCTACTGATTGACGGAGACCAATTATTCAGAGTATTCTCGTCTTCTGTTGATGTGGACGGAAGTTGATTCATCGGGGTATGCCTACTCGTTTTGTTCAGTTGAGTTCGTATGCTCTTTCAATTGAGAGCGTTCAAGCACGGAGCGTACGAGGCTAATGAAATTTATCTGGCTGTCCACGGAAACCGGACGCTGCTCTATCAGATGTGCAGCCAGACAATGTGCAAGATCCACGTCTTCTTCACCGAGCATCTCTTTACTCAGCTCCAGGCAAAACTTTGCTGCTTCTTCGGACGAGTCGAGTCCTGGTAAGTTAATTCGCGCATTAAATTCGGCAAGGACTTTGCTATCCGTTTCCCCCCGCGCTTCCAGTCGAAACAAACACTTAGAGGTGCATAACTGGCAAAGGTGGAGGGGGCCCTGATCCCTCTGCTGCAGCGTATTGAGTGCAATCAGGCGGGCAGAGCCATCAGCATTGACCGGCGTAATATCCATTGGCCCCGCTAAATTGGCGACACGCGACGACCACCATTGCCTTGTTCCCACAATTGTTCCGCTAGCTGAAAGCAGGTATTACTCTTGCCACTGCGCGTGATGCCACATACAAGGATGTGTTTGCGAATACTTTCTGTAGATATGGTGAAAGGTTTTTCTTCAGCACCTGACGAGATCTCACCAATTACAAGCTCATCCTTCAAAGTATTACTGGCGCGACCGGAGTGGTTCATCTCACTCTCCTGGTTTCTAGAAACTTCCAGCTCGACATTTTCGGTATCCGGCATCAATCACTCTCCATCGTATTGTGCGAAATTCACAACAATCGAAGTCATTCGCTGTGAAATCATTCAACCTTCGCGGCTTGCTTGTCCTCCGCTCCTGAGGCAATTTCAGCAGCAAGAATGTGACTGCATGGTCCACGCTCGCCAGGATGTTTCGCATACCATGCACAGGTGCACTGGGAGTCACGTTCTCGAATCACCACCCGGTGTTCCACATTGGTACCTTTTACATACGCTTCAATCGTTTGAGAATTGTGTAGCATGATTTTTACACCACCCTCTTCGATCAGCTTGCGAGCTTTTTGAAGACGCGGATGAAGGTCTTCAATCAAATCCAGGTCGAATGGAAGCTCACGGTGAAAATAACTACTTTGCGCGAGATCGTAACCGACCAGTCCACGCGATCCCAATATTCTCAAGGCATTCGTTATGGCAAGTGTGTCATTCAGTTTTGTGAGGTGCGAAAGTTCCTCCACATCAACACGAGCCTGCCACTGCAAAGCAGCTCTCACTCTATTTATCGCATCCAGACCTTGATCACTCGACAGACTCCGCAAGACTTGTCCCTCGCCGGAGAATCCGCGCGATGCATCGGGACTCAAAATCAGATGCAAACTTGCCTCATTGAGCGCTAGTTCCCATCCGGAAACTCCGTCGTCACCCGAATATATTCGTATGGTACTGGCGTGACGCAACAGGGTTTCTAATATTTTTAGTCGCCCGGGAGCCCCGATTGCGACGGACCTTGGGGCATCTCGTTGGCTGAGGCGTAGTCCCTTCCCTGCGGGAACTATATAATACGTTGATCCCTTTTGCCAGGTAGCTTGCTGAGAGACGGACTTTAGTAACTGGCGAAGTTCCACTGAGGAGACTTCCATTGCCGGCTTCATCCGTGACTGGTACGCTTGCACTTCCACAAAACCCTTTAGCCATCGCACAGGAAGTTTCACTTTTTTCTCGACGACTTTCTCGCTTCCTCTTTCCAATTCAACACGGTCTGTTCCTACATTTAGCCCTACGGTCTCGGAATCGAGAAGTCCTGTAAGTGCTGCCCTCATAGGAGGATTAAAGTCCACGTTGGTGGTGCCCCGACCCGTCCAGTCTCCGTCAATAGCTTCTGGTTTGAGATCTAATCTGCAGTATGCACCACAGCATACGGAGAAAGATTCGAATCGCAATCGTTCTCCGCCACTCGTTACCACCGGGTCGGCGAATTGTAAGACGTCTATTGGCGAATAAAAATGCGTTCGCGATATGAGAGAAACCGCAAGCAGTAGGTCTGCCGTGCGTCTTGGGTAGCACAACCGGCCCTTGAAAAAATAGGGGTTCTGTTCCACTCCGCCGTAAGTAGCAAGGCGCAAACGCCGTTCGTCACCTTCTTCCAGCACGGAGGCAAAGGGATAAATGTATTTGAAGTCAACCGCGCTGGCAGCCATTGGAGTCACCTTTCAAGTGCAACGAACCCCGACCATCGTGAAAGAGCATATACACGGAACTCTTAGGCCTTCGAGTCGCGAATTTCGATGAAGTCGGATGACAACCGTTCATTTACTTATGCCCAGCCTCAGCTTTGGACCTCCCCTCCTACTACCAGTCTAGTCTTGAGATTGCAAACTTGTGACTTGTGTAGAGGATCGTCCAGACTGTACGTTAGCTTCTTCCAGTTCATTAATTGAGGCTAAGGTTTTACCTCGTTCGCTCGTCACATGACCTGAGCATGACTTGAGTAATATTTACTTGGAAGGGCGGTGCCCTTAGTATTAACGCATCGGTGAAACGCGGTGCGTTTCGGAAACCGCAAAGAGCTTGTACATAAGGAATAATGGCAATGCGTATTAATAACATCATCACTCGCACCACCCTTGCAGCCGGCGCCGTTCTCGCTCTATCAATGCCGGCACTAGCCCAAGACGCTTTCGATTCCACAGCCGCTACCGGCAACCAGACCAACAACACTGGTAACTTCACTGGAGCACAGACACAACAGGGCGGAAACGCCAATGCACCGCAGCTTCAAGGTGCCACCAACGGTACAATCGGACCCCAGGGCGGTGATGCCACCGTTATTCAGGGCGTTAACACCGCTGGCACAGTCCGCGTAAACAACTTGGCTAACTTAGAAGCCTTGCTCAACATCATCGCCAACGGCATGGAAATCCTCGGTATTGCCTGGGGTGGACCGACGATGATCTGGGGCTTCATGAACATGGCAGCCGGTACGCAAGACGCTCTCAAAAGAATCATCTGGGGCGCTGCCGGTGTAACCGGTGGATTGGCCACCCCCGGCTGTATCAACTGGCTCGTTGCATCCTGCCGCGACGCCAACCTGTTCAGCTAATTCCCGTCTTCTATCAAGTACAAGCGAAAACGTCCACTGCGGTTGCGGTGGACGTTTTGTTTACGAATTCGGTTCGTGGATTGAGTTTCGATGCGTTGAGCCTTCTTGACTAGCTTCAAAAAACCGAACACAGGGGTTGCAACATTCGTAATGCAATGTCGGCATCACTGGTTGTTCTCCCGCATCCTACGTGTGAGTCTCCGGTATCTTTGATCTGATGCGGCTGGTGCCATCGACTTGAACAGATGATTCGGGTTCGTCGATATAGATTTTCGGGTTTACGAGAGGGCGCGAGGCGAGACTTCGCTAATAGTCTACATGACCTGAGCATGACCTGAGTAATATTTACTTGGACGGGAGGAGCCTTTAGTATTAACGCATCGGTGAAACGCGGTGCGTTTCGGAAACCGCAAAGAGCTTGTACAGAAGGAATAATGGCAATGCGTATTAATAACATCATCACTCGCACCACCCTTGCAGCCGGCGCCGTTCTCGCTCTATCAATGCCGGCACTCGCCCAAGATGCTTTCGATTCCACCGCCGCTACCGGCAACCAGACCAACAACACAGGCAATAACACCGGAGCACAAACACAACAGGGCGGAAACGCCAATGCACCGCAGCTTCAAGGTGCCACCAACGGTACAATCGGACCCCAGGGCGGTGATGCCACCGTTATTCAGGGCGTTAACACCGCTGGCACAGTCCGCGTAAACAACTTGGCTAACTTAGAAGCCTTGCTCAACATCATCGCCAACGGCATGGAAATCCTCGGTATTGCCTGGGGCGGACCGACGATGATCTGGGGCTTCATGAACATGGCAGCCGGTACGCAAGACGCTTTAAAAAGAATCATCTGGGGCGCTGCCGGTGTAACGGGTGGATTGGCAACCCCTGGTTGTATCAACTGGCTCGTTGCTTCCTGCCGCGACGCCAATCTGTTCAGCTAATTCCCGTCTTCTATCAAGTACAAGCCAGAACGTCCACCGCAGTTGCGGTGGGCGTTTTGATTTGTCTGGCGGCGCGGTCGAATCGTCCATCTTCTTGAGACCACGTTCCGAACATTCCTGGAACGTATTGAACGGTGGAGAACAACTGGCGCTAACCTCTACCACTTTTACCGGTTGTCCACATGCAACCAATCCTTCAACTCACCCATCAACCATATTCAGCCATCATGCTTCACCAATGGCGACTAAACAACGGGAGTCTATTTGTACTATTGCCAGGTTGCCCGGGCACATTAGTAGTATTTGAGCTGTTCTGCCAGGGACGGACAGGCAGAATCAGGTCTCTTTTGGCCCTTAGGTTTGCGATTGGACAATGAGCTACATGACCTGAGCATGACTTGAGTAATATTTACTTGGAGGGGAGGAGCCCTTAGTATTAACGCATCGGTGAAACGCGGTGCGTTTCGAAAACCGCAAAGAGCTTGTAGAAAAGGAATAATGACAATGCGTATTACTAACATCGTCACTCGCACCACCCTTGCAGCCGGCGCCGTTCTCGCTCTATCAATGCCGGC
>JAKFUT010000025.1 GCA_021732565.1 Candidatus Obscuribacterales bacterium | reverse complement strand
GAGCTGCATGTGCCACGGAATTTCTTCGGCGGCTTAAAAGCACTGTCAAACGAAGCGAGCAACAGCGTGATTCCGCCAGATGACCGGGGGTGCGTCTAGTGAAGAAATTCCGTTGGGCGGAGAGCCCCATGTGCCACACGGAATTTCTTCGGCGGCTCTAAAGCTTTTTTGAAGCGCCCAACACCGTGAATACCGCTGGATGACTGTAGTTAAGAATTCCGGGTTGGCGGAGAGCGACGTGTCCCACACGCCACATTGCTACCGATTCAGCTTAAATCTTCTCATCTGTTTCCGTACCTCATGGTCTGATTCTTCAAGAGTTTCGGCTTTTGGGGCGTCTACAATTTTATCAAAAAGTGGTCTCAGGTAGTACGGAAGGTTCATCCTGTTCGAATAGGCAATGGCGCGTCCTCGACCCAGGCTCCCGACCTTTCGCCGATGCATGCCGGTCAGGCAACCTCCAGCAACAGCCGCGATATCCTCAGCACACCCTAATCGCAGAATGATCTTTAAATAGATGTTTGCCAGTATTGAGGGTACCAATTCCGCCGGAGACTGGGATGAAACAATGACTCCCTGCGCATAACCCGAGAGTTCAGCAAGAAATCTTGCTGCTAGGTGGGCGCCGGCATTTATCAAGGGACGGTCCTGAAGACACTGACTAAAAATGTGCTTGTTGAGCAAGCGGTGCCCATCCTCAATGATTAGAGTATGGGAAATCGGTTTTTGACCGTCAATGCTTCTTCCTCTGCAGTGCTCTTGCAGCCCAAGAAGGAGCAAGTTAAGAAAGAATCCCTTTTGGGTGTCGTCAAATATCTCTCTCATTTCAATGACTGTAGGAACCTTGAACAGATCATCCATCTTAGTGAAGTTATCTGAGGCGAACATGTCGCGAGTCGGCCACGTACTGAGCTCAGACAGAACCTCTTTTAGACGAATCTTCGCGGCTCTTGTAGATTCTGCACAGTCAGTAGAACCGTCACCATCCGCGTCGGCCATTCGATTAAGATCATCCAACGTGGGAATTAGTTTGATGTCTTGTCCCGGTTGAGAGGAACCATTGCTGCTATCTTCGATATCCCACCCCCGGGCAACATAAGCCGCACGTAAGGTGGTTCTCATTAGCCGTTTTGCGTCGGCAGACATTAGGATGCTTGAAGAAAGAACTGCTATTAGGGAGTCTATGTGAGTACTTACTCTTGTACCGCTCTGGATTGCAAGTGCGTTGAGCCTCAGTGGCGCAACCCTTCGATCACCCAATGTGTAAATTCTCGTCGAACCTCTGAATGAATCCACCATCATCATTGGCGACCTGTACTCGGCTGAGGATGGTTCGACGACCAGGAAAGGAATGCTGTGCTTTTCCCATAGCATGCGCAATAGGTAAAGGCAAAAGTTGAGCTTTCCAGTTCCGCGAGTTCCACAAATCAAAATTTGTTTTCGTAGGTCTGCATAATCAATTGCGAATCGATTGTCGGTGAAAAGTTCATCACCAGAACCTTCCTCAATGAGAAGGCCCATCTCAATCATCCGCTCAGCAACAACGGAGTGATGAACGGGCCGGGTCTTGGCAAAGATCTCGCGGGCGGGCAGGTTCGGCTGATTTTCCACCAGACCTCCATCGATACTAGTCGGAATGCAAAAAGAACGAAGGAATGATTATAGAAGCATTTCCCGCTCGGCTAACATATGTTGCGGGAATTCCTGGTCTGCTCGGTCCATTGGCTTTTCTCGCCACTCGTCAATCTACACTGTTCATGGTGGTCTTGTCGGGAGTACGTCTGTCGACAGCCAAAGTTTCGGGAACCGCGCTTCTTGCCGGCACGCCGTCGTCATCTCGTTAAGGTCGGATTTGGTAAGGCTCTCAAAGTCCACCGAGTTTCTCCGTTGCGGTATGCGCAGCTCACCGGACAGAAAAATGGGGAGTAACCAATTGTAGACCCGAAGCAATAGCCATCCGAGTGGAAAAGCGGGACTGGCGACAGTTTCTTGAACCGACAAGTTCGAGACGACTGGTATGGGACTACCTTCATATTGAGATTCTTCAAAGGAAATGGTGATGCCTTTTGGTTCTGGACATGCAACTCCATCTGGAACATGGATTTGGTCGGCGCGTTCAATCTGTCTCTGTTTACATTTGTCAGCTCTATTCTTTGCCTTTGTTCGCGGTTTTGATCTCTCTTTGAGTTTTATGACACCACAGGCCTTTCCGCCTGAAAACCTCATGAATGAGGTGGAGCGCCCGTCGGTTGTATATTCATAGAATGGTGGTGAATTGGAATTGACAGACTTCGTTTGAGTCTCACCTATCGAATGACCGAAACGCCCGGCTCTTGTTTGAGCGACTTCAAAAGGAGCAGGTTCGACAAAATCCTTAGTAGCACGGACATATACCCCCCAAGCATTTCGGATAAGCTCACCTCTCTTAATTTTCTCGCAGAGGATGCGATAGACAGTACCCGCCTTGCCTATGTAACGTACCTCTGCAAACGTAAACCTCTCGTTGGGGGCAAGACGAGAAAGATAATGATTCATGCGATCCACCGCTGTATCCATTTCAGACTTCGCTCCAGGTCGAGCTTGCTGCCCGCGGTGTCAAGCGCGGATACAGCGTGTTCCTTCTAACTGAACAATTTGACGGAGTCAAAAAAGTTCAATTTGTAGCTAATTGGAAATTAGATCGATCGTCGTGATCAGCGACAAGACGGTTAGTTCCGTATCAGGAACAGAACCTCTTGGTGTTCGCTCAGCAATGCTGAAAAAAATAGCGCACGTCGGTGAACTATCATCTTACTTCATTCCAGATATCGGTCAATACTAAAAGTGAAGCTGGATGTGTTTTCGAGGTCCGAAGGCAGCTCTAATCCGCTGTACGCTTGGAACTACACACGAGTACAGCGATGCAAAGAACATATACGAAGTAGCGTCAGAAATTAGGGGAAATTCGAAAACCATTGTAGTCACTGGTTTTCCATGACCGGGGCATGACGTTTGCACTATTTATTCTCGGTCGACTTGGCAGTACTATGTACGCATTGAAGAAACGCGATGCGTTTCACCAAAGAAAGAGCTTGTACTAGAGGTTAATTGGCAATGCGTATTTCAAATATTCTTTCCCGCACCACACTTGCAGCCGGCGCAGTTCTCGCCATGTCATTGCCGGCACTTGCACAAGACGCTTTCGATTCCACAGCCGATACCGGCAATCAGACCAACAACACCGGCAACTTCACCGGCGCACAAACCCAGCAAGGTGGAAGCACCAGTGCACCAGCTCTCCAGGGCGCCACGAATGGCACAATCGGACCTCAGGGCGGTGATGCCACCGTAATCCAGGGCGTTAACACCGCCGGTACAGTTCGCGTAAACAACCTCGCCAACCTGGAAGCCCTGCTCAACATCATCGCTAACGGCATGGAAATTCTCGGCATCGCATGGGGCGGACCCACCATGATCTGGGGCTTCATGAATATGGCTGCTGGTACGCAAGACGCTCTAAAAAGAATCATCTGGGGCGCTGCCGGTGTTACCGGCGGATTGGCCACTCCCGGTTGCATCAACTGGCTCGTGGCTTCATGCCGCGACGCTAACCTCTTCAGCTAACTTTCCTCTCCCCTCACCCCGTACAAGCCCGAAGCCGCCCGTCGCTCAAGTGACTGGCGGCTTCGCGTTTGGCTCTGTTAGACATCCCTCAAGGCAGTTTGTGAGCTTCAATAGCCACCGCATCTGGAGGAGACTTGCACAAGAACTGGACAGGGAACTCTAACAGTCTGATGCGACCGTGCCATCGCGAATCGGCTTTGGATAGAAGCAAGCGTACTATTTGCGTCGGCCCTTCAGCCACGACTGAGCCTTGATGGGTTAAGATGGAAGGACTTTCGTAATCCGGGGCAACTGGCGGTGGAAAAAGAATGAGCGGGTGGACAAAACTTGCCGCATTCAATCTGGTTTTGTGCGGACTCGCAAGCGGGTTCCTTTTGCAGCCAGGACATGCACAAAACCGCACGGAGATGAAGGAACAGCAATCCAACAAAACGGCCAAATCACCGTTTCCATTGCAAGCTGAACAATCCGTTCTAAGCAGAGAGCGACTTCACCTCGAGGATAAAGTTGACACCGTCAAACCGAAAAGAGTGTTCAGCCTAGATACCAGCAACTTTTCTCTGGGCGGAGCCACCCAGAAGCGATTATTACCCGCCAAAAGCCCGACGATGGATACATCATCCACACCATTCCACTTTAGAGTCACTAATTTCTCCCTGGAATCGAGTAAGAACGTCAAATTGTTGGCCGATTACAACATGGAGTTGATTGTTGATCGATCGATGTCGATGCGGATACCGGATTGTCCCGGTGGCGTATCTAGATGGCAATGGTGCGGGGACCAGGCACTAAATCTGGCTACCGCTCTTTCTCCCTACGTTCCGAACGGTCTGACAATTGTTCCATTTGCCACCGAATATGATGTGTTCGAACACGCCACAACGCAGAACGTAGATGATGTATTTAACGGCATGGGCCTTCAGTTTGGCACTCGTCTTTTTGAGCCTCTTAGCGAGCGGCTAGACAACTATTTTGCCCGATACACCGCTGGTGCTAAACCGCTTCTCATTGTGGTGATAACCGATGGAATTCCATCTCCTCCGCGCGAGTCGACGCTGGTGCGGCAAGAACTTATTGCCACGAGTCATAAAATGATTTCGCCAAATCAGGTAACGGTGATCTTCTGCCAAATAGGGCACGACGATCCAGCGGGTCAACGCTTTCTTGTAGAACTGGATGAAAGATTGATGACCATGGGGGCGAGGTACCAGTTCGTTCACACAATAACCTTCGATCGACTTGAGGAGATGCAGCTGGGTCCTGCGTTGATCAAAACGATGAAGGACTATGCCGCAACGAAGCTGCAGAATGTTGATAGCATAAATAAATCAAAAGTCAACCTTACGCACATCGACACCGACTTTCACGTGCTTCGAGTTGAACCGGAGTGGAGAGGTTTCGACAATGGTACGCGCAGACCGGATCGCTTCGCCGACAGTCCGCATGTCGACGCCTGTGGAATTAGACATTTCGCCAATGGCCGATACTTCGATCTCAGCAAAATGTCGATCGATCAAGCGCTCAGCACGGTCAATCAACCGCCCCTCCCGGACCGTTAAGAAAGGCACTTGCCCCTGTACCAGTTCACGGAGTCAAATGCATAACTAATCTACATCTGGCATCGAAGTCATCAATCAATAATGACTTGCCATCGAATCTACCTGCGCTGAAGCTGAGTCCTGTTGTACGACGCAATTGATCGTCGCTTCATCAACAACCTTGCCCGATACAAACGAATCTATCATTCTTCGAGTCACTATAAAAAGCGGTATAAACCTCGATGGAAAACAAATTCAAGGACATTTTGCGGAAAGCCCCAACAGTACACCGGAGCATCATTGTTTTTGCTCGCATTTTTCAACATTCACAGTGGCGGGTGAGCCGGAGTTTCAGCTGATTGCCGGATTGGCAAGGCCCCGGCCTCAATTAGCCTGTATTTTTGACGTAGCCGGTAGGGTCGTTGAGCCAGTTAAATACTGCTTTTCGAGGAACAGATGAAGGCAAAACCACTGCAAGCCAGTTTTTATCAATAGATAGAGCAATCCAGTTGATCTATACGGAGGGTCACGGAAAATTAGGAGGAATCCGAAACTCCTTGTAGTCATTGGTTTCCCATGACCAGACCATGACGTTTGCACTATTTATTCGCAGTCGACTTGCCATTACTATTAACCCATTGAAGAAACGCGGTGCGTTTCACCAAAACAAAGAGCTTGTACTAGAGGTTAATTGGCAATGCGTATTTCAAACATCCTTTTCCGCACTACACTTGCAGCCGGCGCAGTTCTCGCCATGTCAATGCCGGCACTTGCACAAGATGCTTTTGATTCCACAGCTGACACCGGCAATCAGACTAATAACACCGGCAACTTCACCGGCGCACAAACGCAGCAAGGTGGAAGTACCAGCGCGCCAGCTCTTCAGGGCGCCACCAACGGCACAATCGGGCCGCAGGGCGCTGATGCCACCGTAATCCAGGGCGTTAACACCGCCGGAACGGTTCGTGTAAATAACCTCGCCAACCTGGAAGCTTTGCTCAACATCATCGCTAATGGCATGGAAATTCTCGGTATTGCCTGGGGCGGTCCCACGATGATCTGGGGCTTCATGAACATGGCTGCAGGTACACAAGACGCTTTAAAGCGAATCATCTGGGGCGCTGCCGGTGTTACCGGTGGATTGGCGACTCCCGGTTGCATCAACTGGCTCGTGGCTTCATGCCGCGACGCTAACCTCTTCAGCTAACTTTTTTCTCCTCCCCTCAACCATACAAGCCCGAAGCCGCCCGTCGCTATGCGATGGGCGATTTCGGCTTTGCCTTCTCATTGCAGTAGTGGTGAGCGCGCCGCAAGCGGGTCAATCTTGCATTTTCGCACCTGATTCAGCGGCAAAGTTAAAGTCCGGTTAAGAAAAGCTGTTCATCCCGCGCTGACGCATATCGTTGACAACCGGAAGTAAACGGTGGATATCTTGATGGCACCACATGGGTAGAAGCGGTACCATGAGCGCATTCAGCTGAGTGTTCGTGCTTAGAGGGGCTCACGGCAGTTACCCTGAGGAGGGCTTCAAATGTTCGCTAGACTGTCCAAAGCAGTGTGTTGCATCCTTGTGTTGCTGGCGGAATTTTGCCAATTCTCCGCGCAAGCGACGGCGGGCCAGGTTCAAGAAACCGGCAGTGTCGCCGCTAAGACAAAAGATAGCGATTCGGCAGATCCTAACCGGAGTTCATTGCAAGAACCGGGCAGCGAGCCAAGCACGGAACAGGTCGAAAAGGACCCGACCAGGAGAATCGAGCAACTAGAGCAACAGAAGCTGAAGAATGACGCATCCTGGAGAAAATGGGACGAAGAAAGGGACAAGCTTGACGAACAACGACTAGATCTTGAGAAGCAACGAATTCAAAACGATGAACCAAGGCATACTTTAGATTTACAAGGACTGACGCTCGATGAGGAGCGATACAAGGTCGACGAAGAGTTGCACCAGTTAAGAGACCAGCGCAGGAAACTCGACGAACAGATCCGTAAAGTGGATGAGAAGCACAGAGCTACCGACGATCAACGCGACCAACTGCGACAGCAATACAGAGCGCTGGATCAGTTAAGACTCAAGCATGACCGGCAGCGATTGAAACTCGATGAGATCAGTCACAAGCTTGATCTTCGGCGAATTCAACTCGATGAATCGCGCCACGGAATTAGTCGCGAAAAGAAAAAGATGGAAGAGCTGAAACGACAAGAGCGCCAGCATCAACAGGAAAAGAAGAACTAGGGACAGCGCCAAGCGCCACTGACACAAATCTGACACTTCCGTGTAATTTTGCTGAATCAACATCCTCGTATCTTATGCACAACCTGATTCATACAACTGGAGGTTCTGCAAATGAGTATTTTTAGTGAAATTGCTGACAAAGGCAAGAAGATAACAGATGGTGCCCTTGGTGAAGCCTCATCGATTTTTGGAAAGGACTCTTTAGAGCTCCTGAGCTCTGGAAGCACAAAAATAGTTGATTCGATGCGCTCGTTACCCGGTGCCAATGAGTTGAAGAACTTGGGATTTCCTCAATTTGATGATTTATTTCAGAGCGGAGATGCGGCACGTTCTATGAATAGAGGTGCCAGCGGATTGGACGGAATTCTGGACAAGGTAGGCGATCTCTTTGGCAATAATAGCCCTGTTCGCGATTTGTCGGGAGCCGGGGGCAATCCGTTAGACCGAATTCTTGGAGGATCGACCGGCTTCGATCGCACTTTAGGATCAGCGAAGGATTTGCTCAATGGAAGTTCCGACAGTTTCTTGAACGATATTTTAGGAAGCAAAGGTAGCTTGGATTCCGGCTTGAGCGGCTTGCTCGGGAAGAGCGGCGTGCTCGATTCCGTTGGCGGTGTCTTCGGACAGAACGGCAGTGGTGGACTCGGCGATATTTTTGGCGGACTGAAGGGCGTTCTGGGTGCTAGCAATGGTGGACTCGGTGGTATCCTTGGTGGGCTGGAAGGAATGATTGGTGGTTCGGGTGGCGGACTGAGTGGTATCTTAGGGAGCTTCGGCAAACTGTTACCAGCGATCAGCAGCCTTCTGCCAGTTCTTCTCCAGGTTGCACCACTAGCTGCCGCCGTTCTCTAAAATTATTTCTGAAGTAACAAACACAGTAGAGGTCGTGCCATGAAAAGTTTCGCCGCTGCGGAAACAAAAAACAATTCCAGCGTTGAACAACTCCAAGTTCTCGCAGTAAAGACTGCGGTGTTAGCGGCCCGTGCGGAGAAACTCCTCAGGGCGCCGGTCACCCGTTCTGTAACAGAGGGATTGATAGCAATCGGTTTGTGTAAACAGGCAAGAGAGCAAGTAGGAGCAGCTTGCCAAAATCTGGGTTTTGCAGTTGAGACTTTACCCTATATCACCAATGTAGATGGAAAGCAAGATCCTTCTAGCATTAAAGCTCAAATGGCGGAAGCCGCCGCTGGCGTTGTAGAACTGATTCAACAAATGCTGAATGTTTCCGAAGAATCAATTACCCCGAGTATCGAAGCTTTCGTAAATGAAATGCTTGTGATTGCTGCTATTACTGTGGTTCGTGCGGAAGAACATGTTAAGGAAGGCGAACAGTTATTAAACGCGAAGCCCAATTTGTAAAAAGAGTAACCCGATTTAACGACTACAGTCCGTCGCAAACAGCACCATGATGAAGAAGGAGCCGGCAAGTGAAACAGACGCATATTGCAGGCCTCTCGAACTCTTACAAAGAATTATCGGTGGCGCTTCTTTGCACTTTATTCTTTGGAAATACCGCAAATTCGGCGCAATCGTCACCCCCGATTGCAACTGCGGCTGACGTGTTCGGCGATCAGCGAACTCAACGCATCGAACATCAAATCGAAGTCCTCCAGGGGCAATATCCTCGAACGACGCATATGATTTCGGACGCTGATGAAGATAAATCCTATCGAAAGCTAACAGAGTTGGTCAATCAGGTTAGGGGGCTGGAACAGCTAATTCGCCTGGCTTATTGGGGACAAAGCGCACATCCGAGTCCTTACGACAGCCCCGTGGAGATCGTTCACGGAACGTTTTTCCAGGCATTAACTCGGATAAAAGAACTTTATCCTGCAAAAGCTACAGATGCCATCCTCGAAGTTGCAATGTTGCTTCGCGCCGACGCCCACACAGGAGAGATGATTGACGAACTGCTTTCTTCAGAAAAACCGCCTGATAAAAGTCCACCAGGTGTTTACGTATATGTAGATAGGGCCAGGGATGCAACCACTCCCGCTTTGCTTGCTCTGCACTTTAACATCACACGGCAATTTTGGTTGGAGTGGAAATCGTCCTGGAGCGGCAAATGCCTCTTTAAAGTGGATACGGAGTTTGAGCTGGATGGTAAGGGTAGTGCGCGACAGGTTTGTGTTACCGCGTCGCCTCTTCCAGGTTGTCCCCCCGAAAAATCAACACTAATAAAAGAATCAACACAGCGAGTCCGTCAAATCATACAGTTGAACCACGCATATCTGCCGGCCAACAAGGACACTCCTCGTATAAAAGTACACGCTGTATTCTATGGTTAGATCCCGCGCAACCAGGCATAGTTTGCAGGCAAGCTGCCGTGAAATTCTTCCCTGTTTCGAGCAAGCTTTTCATCAAGACCGGGAGTCAAGACACAAGATCTGCGTTGACTGACCAGACGAGAAAGTACTACGTCAATGCAATGACTGCACTTTGACTATTCGACTTCAGTGAAAGACGCCCGCGCTCTTCTGAGCACAGGCGTCTTTCACTGGTTCGAACAAAACTCTCGGATTATTCGGGATTCACAAAAGCTGAGCGCTAACACGCTTCTTGCTCATCATTCGTTCACCCGCTCGCAAATTGTTCGGCGCTTATCGAGAGTGGCGCAAACGCTACGAAGTTTGCCGCCTGATCCAATTTTCGACACCGTTACCGACGTTTTTCGCGTCCTCATACCTCTTACGTGCCTCCTGTTCCAAGCGATCCCGCAGCTCCCTTGCCTCCCGCTCCACTCGTTGCTTTGTCTCCTCTGTAACCCTGCGAAGTTCTTGTGCCTCTCTTTCGATTCGTTGCTTGGCCGCCTCCGCGGCCTTACCAACTTCCCCGGCTTCCTTTTCGATCCGGGCTCTGGCTTGAGCTAACTTCTGTTCCGCTTTGGCTTTGCTTTCTTCCAGGTCTCCCTTAGCTTTGTCTACTCCTTTTCCGACTTCGCGAGTAACGTCGAAGAGAACATTTGTTTGCGTTTGTTGAACGATATCGATAATGTCCGCAGGGTTATTCCATGCTTTGCCCGCCCCTTTCCAGTAGTCTTTTCCAGCTTCCATCAGGCCTGATGCAATGCCTTTAACAACATGGAGTTCGGCTTTCTTCGTACCGAACTCCATGTGCCCCTGTGCTTGTACGAGTGCCGTCATCGCACTCACAGAGACCGCCACTTCTGCCTTCGCATTGATCAGACCTAACTTGGCACCTTCGGTGTTGGTCATTACAGCGAGCTTCCAGCCGCTCTCTTGAAAGGTCTGAACCAACTGCAAGGTCTGCTTGATCGCAGCTCTGTTTACCATCTCCAACTCAGTTCCACCCAACGGTGCGGCCAGTTTGATCAGGGTCTCCTTAGTACGATCAGCCAAATTCAATTTGCCCGACGCCATGTCTTGAACTAAGTCCTCGTATGTCTTTGGACCTAACGGCTCTCCACGTTTTGAACCAGCGAGCTCCGAGCGTAGCAACAGTTGCAGTACCATCTGCGCCACTTCCTCACGGCGTTCTTTACTTTGTAGTCCCGACGCTGGTGCATCCTTTTTCAATTCAGCTGCTTCCAATTTCGGCGGCTGTGCAACTAATGGCTCCAACGGAGCATTACCAGGACCATTTTTCGTGACCATGCAACTATCGGGAACCCGGCTCTCTTCCGTGCAGCGCTGGCTGTTTCCGTTATGATTTTCATCTGTGCGGGAATTTGGCGATTTGTCGGCTTCGCCGTTACCAGACAGAGAATCTGAATCTTGCAAAAACAAATGTGGCAATCTAATCATGTCGTTTTTTGATTTCGTAAAGACATGGATGCTGCTGCTATCGATGCAGCTTATCAGGTCTACTGCGGTTCGGGACATGGTGAAATCGTTGGAACTTTCAATGTCCGTGCGGTCTGTCTTATCCTGGAACATGCTAATAACCTCCTCGAGAGAAAAATGCGCGCGTGCTATTGCGCCGTTAAGTTGCGCAATCACTGCTATTGCTCTTTGCAGAACCTCCGGTTGAATCAGCGACCACTTCGGTTGTTTCGCAGCTCGCTTGAATCCGCCGTGCCTTTGATTACGAATATAGATTTGCGCGGTTAACGATGCGTGAAATGCCCGGCATTTTTTTTCATCTGCTGACAGAAGCTTAGACTTCGACGAACTTCGTCATTACACTTTTGATTCACATTTACCGGATCAGCTGGTAATTCTGCCGCCTTCATGGCATATTCGCTAACGCTTGAACGCAACCGGCCTTTCTCTGAACAGGGAATCTGGTTTGATTGAGGGATTGCCAATGAGTCTTGACGATTAGTTTGGTCGGACACATCTCTTCGCTAAAGAACCAAAAATGCAGAAGTTACCTAACACCAAACGACTGAGAACCATCATCATCATGATGACATTGTTCGCGGTAATGACTATAACTTTGATATTACCGCAGATGCTCGATCAGTACTTCAATAAGGTTGCCAGTTCGGGGTCGGCCTCACCGGTGTCTGAACATGCACTTAAATTGCACGCAACGCTGTTGATCGTTGATCTTCATGCAGACTCCCTCCTCTGGAATAGAGACTTGCTTGCCAGAAATAATCGAGGGCACGTAGACGTACCGAGACTAATAGAAGGAAACGTTGCCCTGCAAGCTTTTACCATCGTGACCAAGGTTCCATCTCGCGTACAGCTTGAGCACAACAATGCAGATTCGGACGATGTCACACTGCTGGCAATTGCGCAATGCTGGCCGCCGGTCACTTGGAACAATTTATTACAGCGAGCTATCTACCAAGCCGACAAACTAGTTCAATTTGCGAAGAATTCCAAGGGCAAGCTCACCGTCATCAGGACCGCAACCGAGCTGCGCTCATACCTGGAGAAGCGTAAGAAAAACGCCGGTTGCACAGCCGGCATCATCGGGGTAGAAGGCGCGCATGCTCTTGAGGGCAATCTGGACAATGTCGATGTCTTGTTTGACCACGGCATTCGCATGATGGCGCCAACGCATTTCTTCGACAATGACATCGGCTCGTCCGCCCATGGGCTTGTGGACCGCGGCCTAACGGACAAAGGGAAAGAGATGATTCGACGAATGCAGCAAAAAGGCATGGTGGTGGATGTCGCGCATGCTTCCATCGGCGTCATTAACGACGTCATTGCCATGGCCGGGAAGCCTGTCGTCGTGTCGCACACCGGGGTAAAAGGAACCTGCAATAATGTACGAAATCTTTCCGATGAGCAGTTGAAGGGAATTGCAAAAACTGGTGGCGTAATTGGAATCGGCTATTGGCGCACGGCCGTTTGCGGAGACGACGCAAAGGCAATTGCCGGAGCAATCAAGTACACGGCGAAACTAGCCGGTGTTGAGCATGTGGCCCTTGGCTCAGACTTCGACGGTACAGTAACTATGCCTTTCGACGCATCAGGGCTCGTCGCTCTTACGCAGGCTCTGATGGACGAAGGTTTTTCGGATAACGACATTCGCCTCATTATGGGAGAAAACTCGCTGCGTGTTTGGGAAGAACTACTGCCCGAATAGTTGACGCAAGATGCAATTTGGCATCTTGGACACATGGCGAACCGCGACTGCGAGGCATCTTGAAATGAAATGCTCGACAAACCGCCGAATGGCAGAAGATAACCGCGGAGGGCGGCGATAAGTATGAATTTTGCAAGAGCATTAGAGCATTGCAGGCTTGATGACGGGCTCGGTGCAACGTGCAATCAGTGTCGCACCGGAAAAGAACGGAAACGGAGCAGGTACCTTAACTTCCATTGACGTTTGCACCGAGACCTGTGTGCTGTTAGAGTTCAATTCAACCAGCTTAGTCTTGACGATGATATCGGAAGTTCGTACGTTGCCGATTGTTGTCCGGGCAGCAGCTTTCGCCGTCGATACAGTGGTTTGATTGGCAGCGGCTCTGGCAGCATTCTTTGCCATGTGATCGTTAATCGACTCGCAAAGCACAAGAGTTAGCAAATCAAGACAGAACAAAGCAATCGGGATGAAAACTATCCCGCCGATCACCAGCTCAACCATACACTCTCCACGACGCGGTCTCTTTGATAATGCTGCGTTTCTCATGTCCGTGTCCTCTACCCGTGTAACCGCTTCCAATGCAGTTACTTTACGGCCGGAGTGTCGCACCGGTGCATCACGGTTGTTTCAAATTTGTCGCAGAACTCCTTGTTGTCGAATTGCGCTGCCTCACGGCACTATCACTGCGTTCAGGCATCTAGGTTTAGCGGTGAATAGTGGACACAATTTTGCCGAACAGGCTCAGGGTGGTCATTATTAGCTGACCTCGGCAGCTGCCGCCGGTTCGGAGCTTGTCATTTTTGTGGACTGAAGACAAATCTGTGCTTTAATGAACGCAATGTGAAGTTCGCCGACTGACAAAGTGTTACGAATAAATTCTCTTGTTTTGTACGGATCCAAACCAGACAGAACCTTGGCCTCTCAGCCCTCCAGGGAACTATTTTCGACACTGCCACAGGGTGGAGCAGAAACAAATTGAGCAATTTCTACACCTTCTACAACGAGGGAAGAGATCATGACAAAACGGCTCAAAATCTTGGCAGTAGATGACGACAAGTCGGCAGGGCTCATTTATAAAGCCATTGCAGATCGAGCCGGCTACGACGTGGTAGTGGTAAAGAGCAGCGATGGAGCCCTGACGGCAGTGGCCACAGCTCTCTTCGACGTCATACTGATGGACTGGCATTTACCCGGCGCCGACGGGCTGAACTGCACGAAGCTCATTCGCGAGCAAGAAGCCAAACGAGGGCGTTACACGCCGATCATTGCCGTGACTGCAAATGCAATGCAAGGTCACAAAGAAGCCTGTCTCAACGCCGGGATGGACGATTATCTGAGTAAGCCCTTCTCCATGGACGTGCTGGTGGAACTAATCGAAAAATGGGCAAAACGCGTGGTACAGTTTCCCCGCAAGAAGCAGGCAGAGTCCGAGTGATCATGAATTCCACGCGGCACTTTCCTAATGTGGCACATGATACCACCGCTGAATATGGGATGCGTGGTAGCCGGGAGCAGAACCTGCCTAAAAGAGAACACCGGCAGGATTTTCGACAACTCGTTCGCTCGTAACGGTAAAGTCCACCGGTGCACCCAGTCCCGGGATAGAGCAGAAGAACGGAATCGCCAGAAACGGTCTTGCCGAAACGGTAGTTGTAATTACTACATTCTTTGCTGTGCCAACACCAGTAGTATAGCGAACAACGGTCTTTGGGCTCGCCTCAGTCACTAGCCGGCCGATTGAGGCCATCCACTGATCCGGAATCGCTTTTTGAACTTGTCCACCAGGGTTGAACACCAGATTGGATGGTTGAAGCGAAGCCTCACGGACTTGCAGGTCATTGAGAGTGGCACACGCACCATAAGAGACGCCCAGTCCAATGAGATTAACCATCGGGAAGAAAAAGAAGAATAGCAAGATGAAAAGAACGGGTCCAAATTCCACCATGAAGGAGCCTTTGTTTGAACGTCTGCTTCGCGATTGCATTGCCCTTACCTCGAATTCAATCTTTACTCTTATAGAGTAAGGCCCGCTTGTGTAAGCGCTGTTTCGCACTTGTTTCAACTTTGTTTCACGTTGCCGGAGACTTCACTTCCGTTTTTGAACTAGACGTTCAGGTGGATGTCGTTCATGGAATTGGTTCGACAACGCCGTTGGCGTCTACGGTGGTATCCCGATCGATGGTTAGTTCGCCCAGACACTGCCCATACCCGCTTCCGGGCTTCCATTTTTCAGTTGCCGATTCAGTAACAAAGCTAGGCAGGTAAACAACTACACCGGCTCCTGCCACCGAGACCAACACCACATTAGGAGCAGGGACGGGAGCGGGAACAGGTCCGACGAATTCGCTGGCAATCTTGTTTTCTGACGAACTGTCCGGCTCAGCTTTGAGGTCGAGCCAGGAAGCACTGCTCCGCGCAACACTTGCAGGAGCTACTGTCACTTTTACATTGCCGGTTTTGTCGTCGCCCACGGAGAAAATAAAGTATTCGTCTTCTCCCGGAACCAGCGCGCAGTTCATCAAAGCGGACTTTAGATCTCCTTCAGAGGCATCGGGTGCAAACTCTCTACATCGTTGCAAAAGTACTTTGGTCACTTCATCGTGATCGCCAGGCAGCGCATAAATCGCTTTCCACAAGTTTGGAGGCAGGTACTCTAAGCCCACAGTCGCATAAGCGGTAACGATGCCAACGCCAAAACCATCGGGAAAGGAATGAGAAAGAGTTGACGGTACAGTGCCGTATTCGCCATCGGTTTCCGGATGGGAGATTCCGTTAACACGAAACTTGATTCTGTTCTTGTTAAGCTTCACTCGAACAAAACTGTGCGGAATTGCAAGCTTGAAGGTTCTCTGCGGATTCACCTGAACACAAGCGACGGCTTTCATCCCCGTGGACTTTCCCTCGACGCACTTACCTTCCGAAGAGAACGCGTTTGGAACGGGATTGGCCCAGCCGCCCGCTGTATCCGTATTCTTGAGGAGTGAATTGAGGTCGAAAAATCCCCTGGATGTCAAATGGGTTGATTCGCCAACTTTGTAAGGAACACAATAGTAGTTGTCTGTGGAGAAATCTTTTAGCAAGGGTGTATAGCCTGGCAAATGGAACACTCCATCGGGAGCTTTGGCAATGACTGCGCCGTCTGTGCCGGGAAACTGCTCGGGTCGTACGGTGATGTTGCTCTCAGCCTTGCGATCGCAATATGATTCTTTCCAGAAGCCCCCTTTTTCGGCATCTATCTGTGCTTTCTTTCCCAGCATCTTGGGATCATTTTGCATAGTTATCAAATTGAAGAAGAAGTAGCGGCCCTCATTGTCCTTAAGCTTCTTGATCAGTTTATCGCTGAGGCTCTGTGCTCCACGGCGCAGCGCATCGGCGTGACTTGCAGCACCCGACCCGGCACCATCAGCTATCGCGTCTGCGTTCAATCTCACAAGCAACGCCTTTGCCCAAACTCTGTTGATATTGGTGAGCCCGAATTTGTTTTGAGAATCTGCAACGTCTTCAAACTGACGTTCCTCATCATTCTCGGCCTTTACCTTCACTTCAGTAATCTGCTGCCCTACGTTCAAGGTCCCGGCGTCTACCGCATTTCGGACCTCCTGCGATCCACCGAAGGTCAAAGTGTAATAGACAAACGCCCCGACCAGAATCGCCAGCAACATGATGCAAGCTACGATGACTAGCATTACGCCGCCGCGATGGTCTCGTAAGTGAACAACCATATTGCCACAACCAACTTGATCTCCGAACCGGCGAACATCAGGAGAAGCAGGCGGTGAGGATGCAATCCAACCGCAGTCGGGCCGGTAACGCAATCGCTGGTCTGAGCTGGGCACCAACAGTGCTCTGATCGCGCGCTGAGGTATTCCATTGCGATCTCCGCCAGACATTAGCGCTTTCCTCTCGATGTTGCCGTCACTTGTATCATCGCCTGATAATTTGACCCGCTGGAAACACCTTGCGGTACAACCGGTGCCACGCTGGCCACCACTGCGCAAGAAAGGGAATCAGATTCGGCACGAATGACTTCACACCCCGCCGGAGACTTGCCGCCGGCATCCAAAGCTATTTTTAACCCTCGAGCAGGCAGAGCCTGCTTATACCACCGAACAACCTCCGTTGGCGGGTCTTTGGTGCGCAACGCAATATGGTAGGTCTGCTCACCTCCCCGAGAAGGCAACTCAATCGTCACGTTGAGAAACTCGGTGCCATTTCCTTTAAACAAAGGAACGGGAAAGTCTGCCGGGGCAGAATCGACACTCTGCCATGCATGCCTCTTGCCGATCAGCCTTGTGACTTGGGATTTGATCCTGGCTCCAACCGCTGCAATGTACTCACTGTTTTTCGCCGACTCCATTTCAGCAGTATTTCCAGCATAAGCTGAGCCGCCGCAACAAGCGACCGTAGCTATAACAGCGGCTGTTATGCAGGTGGATTTCGGTTTCGTCCCATGGTGCATTACGAACGCCTCCTTGATAGCCGCGCCGGCATATTGTGCCATGTCGCGACTTCCTGCGCAGTAGATCTGTCTCAGCCAAAACTCCTCGGGGAGAATTGAGATTTACATTGTGAATCTACAACCAATCCGTGTCACGTTCATCACAGATTTGTTTCAAATTAATTTCAAGCTGAAGGACTGCCGATTCGTATAGAGCAAATACTTCGATTGGTCGTAACTATGACCGGTCGGCCAATATAATGGCAACAAGCCCGGTGTATCATTGTCTGAAATACAGAAGCATAGTAGTAATCGGCAGCACCATAAGCTCCGATTTGATTGATTTGAGTTTTTGTATCGGGGACGTTTTGATCGGTGCTTTCAAATTGAACGTAACCAGAGCCGCAGCACAGTTTATTGCTGCCAACTAAGATAATGGAAAAGGCGCAACTCAGGCGGGCGCGCAGCCCGACGCACAGCCCATGCGCGTGGCCAACAGAGTCTCGATTTGCTGCCTCATCGGCAACGATGGCTCCGCCCCCAGTTTTGTTGTGGCCAATGCACCGGCAGCGCAGCCATACAGCATAGATTGCTCAATGCTCTGTCCACGGGCAAGCGCCGCGATCAGTCCACCACAGAAGGCATCACCTGCTGCGGTGGTGTCAACTACTTCCACCTCGAACGCCGGGCACGCAAACGGTATTTTGTTCTCATCGAGAAGAATGGCACCAGCCTCTCCCATCGTCACAATTACTCGCTTAACACCCTTTTCTTGCATCACCCGGGCCGCATCAATTGCACCAATGAGGTCATTCACAACAATGCCCGTAAGCGACTCAGCTTCAGTCTGATTGGGAACAATCAAATCGACTAGTTGCCATAATTCGTCCGGCAATATGCCTCCTTCGGGAGCAGGAGCCGGATTCAAAATCACCATTACGCCTTCTTCTCGAGCGATTCTCGCAGCAGTGCAGACGGTCTGCAGCGGAATCTCCAGTTGTAGAAGCAGGAACTTGCTATGACTGATTACTTCTCTGGCACGCTCTATGTCGGCACACGAAAGCCTGCCATTGGCCTGCGGCGCGATACAGATGCTGTTGTCACCATCAGCAGCTACAAGTATATCGGCAATACCCGTGCTCACTTCATCATCTCGATAAAGATAGCGGCAATCCACCGAGGTATGCTTCAGTTTGGCTTCGATCAAGTCACCAAAGTGGTCACGCCCTACCCGGCCAACCATGGAGACAATTCCGCCGGAACGTGCCGCCGCCAGAGCCTGATTGTTCCCCTTTCCACCTACGAAGGTGCGGAAATCGGTGCCGATTATTGTTTCGCCCTTCTGCGGGCGCCGTGGCACGCGCATGACGAAATCGCAGCTAAGACTGCCTACGATACAAGCTTTTTCGAGTTTACCGACCATGATGCCTCCAACCTACGCGAGAAATTCACAAAGCAGGCGGTGAAAATGATGAGGACCCTTCTCTTCATTCGGGGAGTATCGCCCGCGATTGTAAAAGCGAGAAGTTACCCCTTTCTGAACGAGTTCTATGATGTTTTCATCTTCTCGCTCAACCTTGTCTGTATTGGCTCCCGCTCCCGAACCAAGCCTCGACTCGTCCCACACATATGTGTAATAACTGATGCGAGTGCGATCCACCGCCAGCGGTACCAACACATTCACCGATATTCCCCATGGATAGAAATTGAACATCATGTTCGGGAAGAACCAATAATAATATGCGGCAACATTCTTGCCATAATCAGGCGAAGACTTTGGCATGTCGAAAGCATCACTTGGATTGTTTGCCACCCCTATTTGCACGTTGGAATAACGATGCAGTTCGGTTGAATAATTCTTAGGATCTAAGACCGTTGCCAGCGCCGGATGAACGTAAGGAATGTGAAATCCTTCCAGGAAATTCTCACAGTATAGTGCCCAGTTTGCCTTAGCCATGTAATCTTGGGAGAGGTGTGGCTGAAGAACAGCAGACTCAAAAGGCATCCAATCGAGACGCTCTTTCATGTTTCCGATTACTTCATCTAGTTCATACGCCGGTTCCAGCGATGCGAACAAAAATTTCTTCCACTGCCCCATCGGAATCTTCGGTAAGCAATCAGAAGCCGACGGAAACCCTTCTGCGCCGTCGAAACCCGGGGTAGAAAGGTATTGTCCATCCAACCCGAATCGACGACCGTGATAGCGACAACGCATTGATTGTGTATGACACTCGCCTTCCACCAGGAGCGCCCCGCGATGAGTGCAGACGTTGGAGACGCAGTTCAATTTGTCTTGATGATCTCGGGTTAGAATAACCTTTTCGTCGAGATATCCCGGCAAAATGTCCACCGGTACTACGTGTCCTGGAACGGTAAGACGGTCTGAGTCCCCTACAAATTGCCATGAGCGAGCAAAAATTTTCTCCCGAGCTTCCTCAAAATATTGCTTATCGCGATAAAAGCGAGCGGGCAACGTATGGGCCCGGCGAATATCTCCATCGATCAAGTCACTTGCGGTGCTCAGATCCGTTGGCATTTTCCTTTCCCCTCATGATGAACTTCGGGCCCGTAATGACGAGATTCTAAGTCTTTCCCGCCCCTTTCCACAAGACTTTGCTGCTAATTTGCAACAAGTATCCGACTGGAACTGACACTGAAAAGCAAGACGAGCCCTGCATTGAGCAGAACCCGCCAGCATCTCTATATCGAATGATTTGCACTCAGGACTTGCGCCGTATCTTTGTCGACGTCTTTTTACCGGACCCTGTTTTGGTCCCCTCGGCTTCTTCCCGGGATGCGTCGTCTTTCAAATCGGTGGACTTGGCGCCCTCGACCTTGGTGTCGGCGACTTTCCGTTTATTTCCGGAACGTGCACCTTGAACACCTTCGCTGCCCGCTTTGCGTTTGTTGTTTCGTGCAGGCTTCGCGGTTAGATCCAGTTTCTCCGGTTTCAGGTGAATCGTCGCAGGTAAATGCAAAGCCGGTCGCTGAGTAAAGTCGGGCAATGCAACCGGATTTTCCTTGATTGATTGCAAGGCTAATTCAATACCCTTATCAAGCTGAGGATCCCGACCCTTCGTGTAGTCCTGAGGAGTCATATCCACGTCGTAGTCAGGATCGGTTCCGTAATTCTCAACGCTCCAACCGACATCTTTGAACCAGAATGAGAATTCCGGCTGAGTCGTCACGGTGCCGTCCGCCAGAGGATGCCGAGGCCATATGCCAATGACACCGCCCCAAGTGCGCTTGCCCACAAGCGGACCAAGCTTGTACAGCTTAAAGCAATGGCTGAAAATGTCACCGTCGGACCCGGCAAACTGGTTGGTAATTGCCACCAGCGAACCCGCGACAGATTCGGCAGGATATGGCTGAGGCTCGCCCCAGCGTGACACGTCATAACCAACACGCCTGCGGGATAGTTTTTCGAGAAGCAACGCCGAAACATGTCCGCCACGATTATATCTTACGTCTACAATGAGCCCGTCTCGATGGTATTCACTGAGATAGCTTCGATGAAATTCGGCATAGCCACTTGGTCCCATGTCGGGAATGTGGACATAACCTACCTTTCCGTTGGTTTTCTCATGTACATACCGGCGGTTGGTTTCCACCCAGGCGCGATAGCGCAGATCTCGTTCATTTTTTATGGCACGCACTGTCACAGTGCGATTGCCCGATTTGTTCTTGAGGGTAAGCTGCACGTGTTTGTCACCGCACTTCAACAACAACTCGTCAACGGTAAGATCTTCACTAACCGCGCGACCGTGCACCGCAATTATCACGTCTGAGATCTGAATGTTCAAACCAGCTTCTGCCAGCGGTGAATCGCAATTGCGATCCCATGAATCGCCGCGGAAGATTTTATCGACACGATAACCTTTTTGTTTGGCATCCCATGTCAGATCGGCACCGAGAAAACCCTTGTAGTACGCACGAGACGATCGATGATCGCCGCCAAATTCATAAGCATGAGAAGTTCCCAGTTCGCCTTGCATTTCCCAGATTAGATCTGATAGCTCATAGCGTGTTCTAATTCGCGGAAGTAACAACGCATATCGTTCGAAAACAAGGTCCCAGTCAACGCCCGACATACTCTCATCCCAGAATTGTTCTTTCTGAAGGCGCCATGCTTCCCGATACATCTGAGACCACTCCTTACGGGGCTCTACCAGCACCGTTGCACGAGAAAGATCTATCCAACCGCCGGCTCTTCCACCATCGCTAGACTTCGCTGCTTGCGCGTCGATAACCCTCAGGCGTTCCTTGCTTCGATAGACCAGAGTCTGATTATCGCTAGATAACTTCATAAAATGAACGTCGGTATATAAGGTAGTGAGCTTCTGTTCTTCCATGTCGTACACACGGAGGCTGCCATAGGTTTCGTGGTTGTCACTCCAGGACTGGTCGCGCGGAATGCCTCTCACCAGATATGCAGTAAAGAGAACCTTGCCTTTGGTGGCAACTAGCTGGGAATATCGGCCCTCATCGACAGGAAAAGCAATCAGGCGATCCTGAATGCCCTCAAAGTCAATCTCGATTCCGACTCGCTTCTTATCCGAATGAGCTTCGCGTGCTTCGGGTTTCATACGCCCTTCGGCAGACTTGCGCTTATCGCCTTTAGGCTCCTTGCGCGATTTACCCTCCTTACCGCCTTTCTCTTCTTTGTCCCCTTCGCTGGCATCTTTGGAGTCTTTCGATTCCTTACCGTTTTCGCTCGACTTATTGCCATTTTCTTTCGATTTCTTGACAAAAGGCTTCTCTTGCGGAGCAAAAGGAGATGGAACGTCTTTTCGCAAAGGCACCGCATATGGTTTGATCGACATAGGGAATGCAAGGTCGAATTCTTGCGTGTCATATATCGGATTGAGTTCTCTATTCGAGAGCAAGAAAATATATTTGCCTTCGGGATCAAATGCCGGACTGAAGTCGCTTCGCAGCGCTCGCGTTACATCATGCACGGCGCCGGTAGCGCTTTCTACCACGCGAATATTGCGCATATCTTGCCGCGGAGACCACGAGTATGTTATCCACCTGCCGTCAGCCGACCACACCGGGCGGCCGATACGATCAGAAGGACTCTTATCAAGCACCTTAGCTTTGTGTGTTTTTAGATCAAGCAACATCAGCTCATGGCGATGATTGGTCAAAGCAATCACATCGTCCTTGGGAGAAGGAGCCAGGTCGAGCACTCTTCCAATATCTTTATCACTTACATAGGACGGAGCCTCAGTTTGATCGCCGTGGTGCAACTCAATTCGTTCAAATCGGTCGCGATCATTCACCACTACAAAGCGCTTTCCGTCGGGTAACCATTCCATAAGGCGATGTCTTACTTCACTGCCCGTTCCGTACTGAACTACAGGTCCTTCGAAAAACGACAAGGTGACCGGTTGTCCACGAGAAATGGCACCCAGCGCGTGTCCATCGGGATGAATCGAATAGTGCTCCAAATAGCTGCCCACCTCCACAAACTTACGTGCTGCCTGTGATGCAGGAGAAGGAGTTTTCACGTCAACCACATCGGATTGATCGTTCCTGGTGTCAAGTTTGAAGATGCGGCCGCCCGCAGTGTAGACAATGTTATGACCATCGGCGGAGGGAAATCGTACGTAATACTCAGTATGATCGGTGTGACGATGCAAGTCTGTGCCATCCACTTTGCACGACCAGATATTGCCCATGCCATCATGGTCGCTCAAGAAAAATACACGGTCTTCGATCCACATCGGAGATACGAGGTTACCGGGCAAATCGATTAAGCGGCGAAACTCACCGGTGCCACGAGTGTCTATCCAGAGTTCGCCTGCCGTCCCGCCCCGATAACGCTTCCATCGCGCCGGGTCACTGGCATTTCGGCCCATCGCCATGCGCCCCGCGCCGTCGATGCTTATGGACGCTCCGTGCCCGATGTTAAGAGGACGAACCTTGCCTGTTTCAGGCGACACTGCATATATCTCGGCGCAGCGCACGAACGCGGTACGTGCGTCGGAGGTGAAAAGAATTTCGCTGCTGTCTGGAGTCCAGCCCAGCACCTGGCATTGCAGACCGGCAAGATATGTCAACCGCCGCGGTACGCCGCCTTCTGCCGGCATGATGAATACTTCGGGATCACCCTCGTCTCTGCAGGCAAAAGCTATCTGCGTACCGTCTTGAGACAATCGCGGAGTCCAACATTCACCGGCTACCGTTGTTAACCGCCTTGCGATTCCTCCTTCGGCCGGTACTGACCACAGCTCATCCTCACAGATAAATACAATTTGGTTGCCACTGACAGTAGCGTACCGATAGTAGCCTTCGCTCGACATGCTGAACAACCCCGATGCCATTGCTGAAACTGAGATACGAGCAGTAATTATGACGGCCTTTCGATATTAACTGGATATAGACAGGCATTAACTTATGTTTTCGTGATAACTGCTTGCAAACAGAACAGTAGCGACAGAATCCGGTTGTTTCAGCGAAAGGAAGTGCCTGAGCGTCAAGCTAATGTGCAACCGAGTTCTTAACAAGATTGTCAGCCCTGGCCATTGCCACGCGTGGGTAAAAGGATTTCCGTCCGGCAGTATCGAGATTTGGCCAATACCGCTGCGTGGTTAAACCAGTAAGCAGCTCTTTCGCATCGGTTTGGTCCTGTATTGCTCTGCGGTAATTGTGGGATTTATCAAAGACATCTCCTTGGCTGTTGTAGGCACGGAGAGACTCGGTGATTGCACACGGCGAGCAATAAGTCTCAGATGGCAGGCGGGCGCCTCTACATTTTGAACACCGGAGATCAATGCCGGACCTTACTTTTACCAAATAACTGCGAACAAATTTCTCTGATTTTTCGGCAAGATAACGAGCAGATTTCCGACTGGCGTAGATCCATCGTGGTCCCGAAGCTAAGGCTTTGCTGTAGTCATCGATTGCCCGGGAGTATTGATTCAGTTTGGGGCAGGCAACTTCTCCGCCTCCGGGTGCACAGTCGCCATGACCACTGCTAACCCGAGGGCTATCACCAACAGATATGGTTTGATCGGGAACACTTGCACGGGTGCCTTCGGAAATTTAAGCGATAAACAACTAATTATGCGCTTGTGCGCTGAGAGCGCTTTTTGCAGCATACCTCATGCAGCGCGGTGCAACTACGTATCAACGAAGTCCTGCGGAGCCATGACCAGCAACGCTTGCGGTGCAACGCCTATGGATAACGGTGTTCCAGCGGTTAACTCGCCATCTATGTCCACCACCTGTGGCGGATTGGTATGACAAACAACTCTGCGGCTCTTGAACACTCGAACCGACCCGAACGCAGCCGGCTCCCCCTTCATCAAGCCAAGCCAGAGCCTCACGATGCCCCATCTCTTCTTAGAATCCAAAACGCAAACTCGCAACAGACGATCTTCCGCTGAAGCCGATGGCGTTATTCGACTTACCCCGTAAAAGGCCCCGTTTGCGATGATGACCTGACGCGTATCAAATTGGCATCTACTGCCGTCAATTTCAAGTTCACAGGTGAACAAGTTGCTGCGCAGCAGTTCACGGCATCCGACAAAAAGATAGGCAAACACGCCCAATAGCCTCTTCAATGCATCCGGCGTTTGGTGAACGACCTGCGCATTAAACCCGATTGATGCGAGGTTGGCGAAATAATCACCATTTTTTATACCAAGATCTACGTCTACGACTTTGCCATTGATGAGATTATCCACAGCCCCCTTCAACGAAAGCGGTAGTCCGATAGTTCGCGCAAAACTGTTTCCCGTTCCAAGGGGCAAAATGCCAAGAACCACATCTCGTCTGGCCACGTAACCGACAACAGAGCTGATGGTACCGTCGCCGCCACCAACTATGACAAACTTCGCTCCCGATTTCACTGCATGAGCAACCACTTCAGGTAGCCTTGCCGGATCTTTGATTTCGTAGCAACTCAGGCGAAATCCTGCTTCTTGCAAATACCTCTTCGCCGCTTGAAACCACTTTCTGCCCCTGCGCGCTCTGGCATTTACAATCAGAACTGCACTACGATTATGTTTGATCTCTTCGTGCAAGAGTTGTTTTCGCTGCGTTCGGGTTAGCACTTCCATATTTTTGACCCGGTATCCTGGTCTCCCTCGTTGCCGATCGAATAATCTGCAACATAGTGTTTGACGGGCGCACCAGGGCTTTGTTTCACATTGGCTTAGGCCACCGAAAATCCATTGTGGTTAGATGTACAATACCTCCACTTCTACCCGTACGTTCCCTCCACTGGTGGATTCCAACGATGCCGCCGATAGCGCAGACTCGCAAAAGGTTCCTGCGAATTGCTGTAAGTGGCGGCATAGCACTAATTGTTATCGGTCTGTCTATAGGGATAGCACCGGAACAAAACTTCGCATGGCTCGACAAGCCACTTTTAGTAGCCTGCAGAGATCCAATCCATCACGATATCCTGGTAGGACCGCAATGGATACCTGGCGCAGTGCGTGACATCACCGCTCTTGGTAGCACCATCGTGCTGACAGTATTTGCATTGAACCTGTTCGGTCTGTTGCTGACAAGCAAGCTCTACAGAAGCGCATCAATCTTTGCCGCTGCATCGGCAACGGGTTGCTTGCTGATGTCTATCTTCAAACTGTTCTTCAGCAGAATCAGACCGGCAGAACTTCCCGCCCTGGAAGTAGCAACAGGGTTCAGCTTTCCGAGCGGCCATGCCATGATGTCGACCTTGATTTACCTCACCTTTGTATTTGTGATCGAGGAGTATTTGACGCGCCCTCAGAAAATCTGGCTGGGCCTATCTTGCGTACTTCTAGCAGTGGCAATTGGATGTACTCGGGTAATGTTGGGCGTACATTATCCCAGTGATGTTCTTGCGGGCTGGATGGTGGGCGGTGGATTGGCACTATGCTGGGCCGGGGTTATTCGGGCAGCCCCTGGTACCTGAAATACATCTGGTAGGTGCGCTTTTCGCATTCCGAGGAACACGCCACGCCTGGTTCACCTGTCGTGGCGGGCAAAAGGGATATGTTGAAGATCGCGCGGCGCGTTCATGCATACCAACTCCCTTCAAGAGCTGCGATAGTCTTGCTGCCATTTTAAGTACGAACAAATCTTGGCAGCAAGCAACAGGTCGGTTGCGAAAAATGCTTCCCGAGGTCGCGTTACCGGCTGCCGTCGACTAACTTTGACACCGTTAGATGGCGTTCCCCTTTAAGCTGTAGCGATACACTACCCATTGAAAATGACGTAGTCGATAGCGATGATAACCGTACGCTTTCATCTCGCGATATGCGTCGCCAAACTTCCAACCCATTTTATTCATTCGATAAATGGCAATGAGCATGCCCGTACGATCGGCTCCGTGTAAGCAGTGCAAAAATACCGAATGACGTCTTGAATCTTCCATAATGGAAAAGAATCGATTTAGCACGGCAGAATCGGGCAGAGTCCAGTAATTGAGCGGAATGCTGATAAATTCCATACCGACCTGCTCAACTGCAGCGCGCTCGGCTGCAATGGTCTTTGAACCCCAACGCAGGCAAATCACGGTCTGCACTCCGCAACCGGCCAGATTAGCGATGTCGCTGGCGGTCGGCTGCCCGCCTCTAAACAAGGTTGGAGTGACAACACCAAAATTTCTAATCAACTCAAGCGGTGCAAGGCTGTCCATCGTCACAGTTCTGGTAAAAACCAACGAGCTGTAAGACATGAATTCTCGAATGAGGTTCCACTTCTTCACGCTGCCGGTTTTAAGCAGCACTCGGTCTGTTTTCCGCCCGAAAGTGTTCGATAAAGTTATTTGCGCGTATACTTCATTATCAACATGTGATGCTTGGGAAACAGCCGAAGCAGCTTTTCCCAGTTGCCCTTCTGGTAGTCATCAGGATCGAACGCGGGAGCCATGGTGCAACCCATGAGCGCCACTTGCCCGCCAGGACGAACATATGACGCCTGCCATGTTCCCTTCTTTACCACATGCTGAATCTTCTCGCCTGCAAGAAGATTCCGACCCAGTATCGTTGTACTCAGGTCACCATTTTCCTGAATCTCCAGCATCTCAACAGCATCACCATAATAGAAATGGTAGATCTCATCAGTTGGCAGGCAGTGAAATTCGGAATACTCGCCTTCTCTGAGCAAGTAAAAAATACAGGAGCCGAAAGCCTTGTCTCGTCCGTACCGCGGCAGGGCATCGCCTGGTATGACTTCGTCTGATATATATGTTCGCGAGTAATACCCGCCTTCCCCTGTAAGCGGCTCCAGACCGAACATCTCGATAAGTTCTTCAGCGGAAAAGTTATCTTTATTAACTTGCGTGGTGGCATCGTTGGTCATGCTAGCGATCGCTCCCGGCGGCTCATCGTCGATAGTCCGGCGGGCCCTTTAATCACAGGTGACGCTGCATGGACTACAGACCCAATATGTATGCGAACATCAGTGGTGCAACAATAGACGCATCCGATTCTATCACAAACCGGGGCGTTTCTTCATCCAACTTGCCCCACGTAATCTTCTCGTTTGGCACTGCTCCACTATAAGAGCCGTAAGATGTGGTGCTATCGGAAATCTGGCAGAAGTATCCCCAGTAGCGGGCCGGTTCCTGTAGATCCTGGTGAATCAACGGCACCACGCAGATTGGAAAATCGCCGGCGATCCCGCCACCGATCTGAAAGAAGCCAATAGACTCGTCTTTACTATTCTGCTTGTACCAGCTAATCAGGTGTGCCATCGCTTCAACACCCGGCTTGTATATTTGATAGCCGGAAAGTTCGCCGGTGTACACATGTGAAACAAATATGTTGCCCAGCGTGGAATCTTCCCAGCCTGGTGTATAGATTGGCAGATCCTGTTCTGCAGCAGCCACGAGCCAGGAATCTTTCGGATCGATTTGATAGGAACTTGCAATTGCGCCACTGCGAATCAGCTGATACATATACTCATAAGGGAAGTATCTCTGTCCCTCGGAGTCAGCCTTCTTCCACAGTTCGAGCACTTCATGTTCAATTGCGCGAATGGCATGATCTTCCGGAATGCATGTATCAGTAACGCGATTAAGGCCTTGCGCACGCAACTCGGTTTCTTCCCTGGCGGAGAGCTGACGATAGTGCGGCACTCTTAAGTAATGATTGTGGGCTACCAGATTGAAGATGTCTTCTTCTAAGTTGGCTCCGGTGCAGGTAATGGCATGCACCTTCTTTTGGCGAATCATTTCAGCCAGACTCAGTCCGATCTCGGCGGTGCTCATAGCTCCCGCCATGCACACCATCATTTTTCCGCCTCTTTCCAGGTGGGCGATGTATGCATCCGACGCATCAACGATAACGGCAGCGTTAAAGTGCCGAAAGTGATGTCTTATGAATTCTTTGATGGCCACCTGATTCTCCTTTCAATAGTCGATCACTGCAACGAATCCTTCCGACATTGCTGCTGGCAATCAGATGTCATCATTGTTTCCGCTTGCTGGTGTCATGGCGTTCTCATCTGCGCTTCAGGCACTTAGCCCGTCTCGCGGCAGGTTGCCGAAAGCTCCCTCCACGCTTGCGCAAGGAGTTGACTACCCGGACTGCCAAAGAAGAACGAAATAATAACGGATAATTTTCCCGATTACGGATTAACGCTCTCTTTTTCTCGTCGAGCCTGCAAGATCTTTACGAACGAACGAGTCTGCAACTCTTCAAGAGTCAGACCGACATCTTGCAGATCTGCCGCATTGAGTGCACCACAATTCG